>QHVR01000399.1:0-1101 GCA_003223595.1 Acidobacteriota bacterium | reverse complement strand
GGCCCGGTGCTCCGGGTTGAAGCGGAAATGCACGAGCGTATTGTGGCGCTCGCTGGATTCCATGATGATGTCGCCGCCCTTGCCGCCATCTCCGCCGGAAGGGCCGCCGCGCGGAACGAACTTCTCCCGGCGGAATGCCATGCATCCGTTGCCGCCGTCACCGGCCTTTACCTTGATTTTTGCTTCATCGATGAACATGGAAAAAATAAAAGCCTCGACCCGAAGCCGAGGCCCTATGCGACGCGGGCGCCTGCACCCGCGCCGTCAACGAACATAAAGTTACTTCGCTTCCAGCGGTTCAACCATCACGAACTTGCCCATGGACCCTTTGTCCATGAACTTGATGCGGCCGGAGATCTTGGCGAAAAGCGTGTCATCCTTGCCGCGCCCGACGTTGAGTCCGGGCTTCACGCGAGTTCCGCGCTGCCGCACGATGATGGTCCCGCCGGGCACCACCTGTCCGCCAAATGCCTTGAATCCCAACCGCTGCGCGTTCGAGTCGCGCCCGTTTCGTGATGTGCCTTGTCCCTTTTTATGCGCCATAATTCAGCTCTCAGTTCTCGGTTCTCAGTATTCGACTACTTCTTCTTGCCGGCTTTCTTGGCAGCCTTTTTCGGAGCAGATTTCTTCTTTGCCGCTGCCTTCTTGGCCTTCGGCTCGTGCTCTTCTGCAGCTTCGGCTTTCACCTTCTTCGGCTTCGCTTCTTTCTTTGGAAGATCCGGAGCCTTGAAGCTTTGCCCGCCAAAGGCAATCTCCGCGATGCGCACGGCGGTAAAGTCTTGCCGATGCCCGCGCAATTTCTTGTACTGCTTCTTGCGCTTGTAATGGAAAACCAGGATCTTCTCGCCGCGGCCTTCGCCGACGACTTCGCCGACCACGCGCGCGTCCGGTTGCTGGCCAACCTGGCCCTCTTCGCCTGAAACCGCCAGCACGGGGAACTCCACATGCCCGTTGGTGCCGGTTCCGACCTTCTCCACTCGAATCACATCGCCGGGCGCCACCCGGTACTGCTTCCCACCGGCGCGGATAACCGCGTACATACGTCCTCCACAAGGAATGTCGTTGAAATTCAGCCCGTACTCAGGATTTCCTGGAACTCTT
>QHVR01000398.1:4577-11881 GCA_003223595.1 Acidobacteriota bacterium | reverse complement strand
AGAAAACGTCCGTGGCATTGCTCGGAACTCGATCCACCGTGGAACCCAACGCGCGCAGAGGGCTGAATTTGTTGATGACATGACTCGGGTTCGCGTCCACGGTTACCGTTTGCGCCAACGCTTGCAAGCCGCTAAAGAAAAGACTGCTCAGAATGAAAGCGGAAAGAAACTGTCCAGCTCTTTTAAATGGGGATCTCATGGAGGGCCTCTTTGCGAGTGCACAAGAGTCATACAACAGACTGCGTTGTTTCCGCCATCCTCCACATGCCTCTTTTCACACTTTAAAAATCCCGTTCAGAATTGCGGGCACCCGCGAACGCTCGCCTTGTATAATTCGCCGTTTCCAACCTTCTCTGATCGGGACTGCGCCATGCTGATTCGAGTTTTCAACGACAAGACAACGCTAGGGCGTTCCGCCGCCGAGCAAGCGGCCAACGCCATTCGCCGCGCGATCGCAGACCGCGGCCAAGCCCGCATCATCGCCGCCACGGCTGCGTCCCAACTGGAGTTTCTGGATGCGCTCACCAAAGCTCCCGATATCGACTGGAGCAAGGTTGAGGCCTTTCATCTAGATGAATACATCGGTCTGGCCATCACGCATCCAGGAAGCTTCCGCAAGATGTTGATGGAGCAGTTGGTCCAGAAAACCGGCATTCGGCATTATCACTTGCTGGATGGCGACGCCGCCGATCCAGCCGCAGTGATCCGCAAAGTTGGCGAACAGTTGGCATCGGTCCCGGTCGATATTGCATTCCTGGGCATCGGCGAAAACGGGCACATTGCCTTCAACGATCCACCAGCGGACTTCAATACCGAAGATCCTTATCTGATCGTCAACCTCGATGAAGCTTGTCGCCAGCAGCAGGTAGGGGAAGCCTGGTTCGCCAACATCTCGCAAGTGCCCAAGCAGGCCATCTCGATGTCCGCCCAGCAGATTCTCAAGGCAAAGGAAATTCTGGCGGTAGTTCCCGATAAGCGCAAGGCTCAAGCCATTAAGGCGTGCTTCGAGGGAGAGATCAGTCCCATGGCTCCCGCTTCAATCCTGAGGCGCCATCCTAACGCAACGGTTTATCTCGACACGAATTCAGCTTCGTTATTGAGCCCCAAAATCCAAGCCGCCCTGAAATCTAACTCGCAGGTGACAGTGAGCTAGCAGGTGTCTCAGGAGTGGACCTCATCCAATTCTGCCGCGTTTCTTTCTCCCGTCAACGTCTGAACTGGATCCACGGCCAGCCAACTGATCGCTCCCACCACGCACAAAGCCGCCGCTACCAGGAATGACGCCGTCCACCCGTAGCGTACCGCGATCCAGGGAGTCAGCGAACCGGTCAGTGCTCCCCCAATCTGGGCGCCCATGTTCATGAACCCTGATACTGACCCCGCTGAAGCTCCCGCAATATCGGCTGTCACCGACCAGAACGAACTTTGGGATAAATACAGAGCACCCGCACCCCCAGCGAGCACTACGCTCGCCAGCCGCACTCAGACCGCATCGGCCCAGCCGCGGTCCGCGCCATTTTGTGAGCCGGTCATTGATCGTGCCGCCGACGAGACAGCACACCAGCATCGCCAGGAATGGCAGCATGGAATAAAAGGCGCTTGATTTCAGATCGAGCCCACGTACTTTCGCCAGATAGCGATAGAACCAGCTAAAGAAAATCCACGCCACATACCCGTAGCAGAAATAGCTGATGGTCACGGCCCACACGTCACGGCTCCGGATGACTCGCTTCCAGGGCACAAGCACATCAGGCGCCTTCACCGGCTTACCTGAATCGCTCGCAACGGCAAGCCCAGACTGAATCGTAGAGAGCTCAGCCGCTGACATTCGCGGGTGCTCCGCGGGATGATCGCGAGCCGTAATAAACCACACCGCGCCGGCGATGAATCCAATCACTGCGCATACCCAAAAAGACGAACGCCAGCCGTAGTGAATCATCAGGTAAGTGATAAGGGGCGGGCTCAGTCCCGCTCCGGCGCCTACCCCTGCGAAGATCCAACCATTGGCAATGCCGCGCTCGCGAACAGGAATCCAACGCGCGACGAACTGATTGGCTCCCGGGTAAATCACGGCTTCTCCTGCGCCGAGAAGAAACCGGACGCCCACGAACAGGTACACCGCGTTGCCGATGCTTGCGGGGATCATTGCGGTCAGGGCGGTAAAGATTCCCCACCACACAACTCCCGCGGTCAGTACCCGGCGAGCGCCATATCGATCGGCAAGGCGGCCGGCCAGGGTCTGAAATAATGCATATCCCGCCACCATTGCGCTGAAAACCTTGCCCAATTCCACATCGCTGAGGTGGTAAGCCTCAGCAATCGATCCGCTCGCAATGGAGATGTTGACCCGGTCGAGAAAAGAGACCGCACTTAGGACAAAGAGCCAGAAGACCAGAAACCAGCGTACGCGACTTGTGTTCGCCGAGGGCATGATTGAGTTGGAGCGAACCGGATTACGCCGAGTGCTCGCGCAGCACCCGCGACAATTGTTCAGCCACGATCTTGTCTTCTCCTGGCTGCAGCATGAATGAGCACATGGTGAGCCCGGGCCGGCCTTCGCCGCCGCCAATCACAATCGAAGGCTTGGAATTTCTCAGCATTTGCGAAACCTGCTTCGATTCGAGCGGAACTCTGGAATCCCACGAGATCTGCATGTGAGGCACGTGGTTGGCAATATCAGGAGTGAAGAACGAAGTGCTCACGCCCGGAATCTTGGTTAGTTCACCCGAGATCCGCTCCAGTCGTGCCTGCCATTCTCGGGTCAGCGCATCGTGGTCTTCTTTGAGATACAGTTCGAGCGCCTTGACCATCCCGATAATTTCTTCTTTCCCAACTTTTTGGCTGCGGCCAATCGTGTCCTCGTTCGGACTGTTGTTCAGCAGTGCATACCCGACCAGATCCTTGCGCCCGATCAGCAGTCCGGCACATTGCGGACCGCGCATAGCTTTGCCCCCGCTGAACGTGATCAAGTCATATCCCATGTTGGCGTAATCCCACAAATGCGACACCGGGGGCGTATCCGCGGCTGCATCATTCATGCATGGAATGTTGTACTGCTTCCCCAGCTTGATCCATTCGTCAACTTTGATTTGCCCCGTCGCATTGGCAAAATTCGAAAAATGCATCATCGCCGTCCGATCGCTCACCGCTTGCCGCACTTGATCGCGAGTTTCGACCTCCACCAGTTTGATCCCGGTATTTCTCAACTGGTGATCGAACGGGTTGCGATGCGATTTCTGAATGATGACTTCCGATTTCATGCCGGTGAGATCAGGTATCTGGCGGATGAATGACTCATTGTCTCCCGTGAGAATGCCTGCCAGTCCTGACTGAATGGCTGCGGCCGCGCCTGAGGTCACGAGCGCCGAGTAGCCATCGGGCAACTTCAGCATTTCGGAGATGCGCTTCCCCGCCGCCACTTCCAACGCGGGAATGCTTACAAAGTGACGACCAGCCATCGCCATGACCGCCTCCAGTTCGGGACGAAGAATCGAGCCCCCGAGCATGGTCATAGTCCCTTCGCAATTGATAACCGTCGGCACACCCAGTTCATCGTAGACATTTCCGGTCTGGCCGAAACCCGTCACCGCTGCAGTTCCATTAACTTTCGCGGCGCCCGCCCATAATTTGCCGGGACCGAAGATCGAGGCCGCCACGGCCGCAGCCGTTCCCAAAAAACCGCGACGGTTCCAGTTCAATTGCAGTCCCATGACAGCCTCCTCCCTTTTACTTGTGCGCTATCGCAGCGATGCAGTTGATTTCCACCAGTGAATCTCCCGGCAGCGCGGCGACAGCCACCGTGGTGCGGGTCGGCCCGCCATTGGGGAAATAACTCCCGAATACCTTCGTCATCGCCTCCCAATGCTCGATGTTCACCAGAAACACGCCAGTTTGCAGGATGGTGTCCATCGTGCCTCCGCCGATTTCAACCATCTTCTTGATTTTGTCCATCACCATTGTGGTATGGGACTCGATCGTCCATTCCTTCTTTTCTCGCGCGTGTCATGCGCACCTTGCCCTGAAACGTAAATCAGCCCGTTGTGAATAATGACCGGCATAATGACTTCTTTTGCGCTGCCGGGTTTGCCTTCCCCATTCAGCTTCCGGATGCCACCCTTATCCTGCGCCTTCGGCTCAGCCATACCGCGTGTAGGCGGCACCGCCGCAGCAATGCCTAGAGCTGACAGGATCGAACCAAAACGCATCGCGAAGGTCCTTCGAGTCGAGGTAGAGTTCATGACGTGCTCCTTTCGATTTAGCAGCTATGAATTCAAATCTTGAGCGGGTTACATCGCCATCTTCACAAGGCCCGTCTTGCCATTCCGGTTTCTTACCGTGACCGGAGATGCGGATACAGCCGATTGATATCCCAGTTCAGTCGAGATATTCAGTCCTGCCGCTTGAATCATAGGCGCAAGTTGCCGCAGCCGCGTGACGGGCATGCGTAATGTCGGAGCAGTGATGCTCACGCTCGATTGCACGCTTCCGGTGTGATCCCAAATCGGCGCGGCCACGCAGCGAATGTGCAATTCGTGCTCTTCCAGGTCACAGGCATAGCCGTTCTTGCGCACCCGGTACAACTCGGTCTTAAGCTCTTGAACATTTCCTACCGAATTCGGAGTCTGTCGCTTCAAGTCGATTTGCGAGATGGTCCGGTCCTGCTCTTCCGCAGACATATAGGCCAGCATCACCTTCCCCACGGCAGTACAGTGAAGCGGAACCGCTGCCCCAATCCGTGAATGAATGCGCACCGGCTCGGGAGAGTCCAGTTTCTCCACGTACACGGCGGAGAGCCCGTGCCGCACGGTGAGGTGGATGGTCTCGCGGGTCTGCTGGTTGAGTTCGCGCAGGTAGGGCAGGCTCAGGCGTCGAATATCAAGCTGCCCTACCGCTGCCTGACCAATTGAGAAGCAGGCAATGCCGAGGTGATGCGTACCTTCTCCATCGCGGTTCAGGAACCCGGCAGTCACCAGATTCGCCAGAAACCGATGCACCGTACTGACCGGCAGCCTCGACAGCGCCGCCACCTGCTTTGCAGTGAGGCCGCGCGGCGACTCGCTGAAAAGGTGTAGAAGCCGCAATCCGCGCTGCAGGGCCGTGATGTCGTAGTTTCGTTTCGGACGAACCGCCATAGAAATTCGAAAAATGAAAGTGCTGGATTATCTGATGAAAATCGATTTTTTGCAACTCGGGCCCTAGAGGCGGCCGAATTTCTTGACTGCCTGCACAATGGATTTTAGCTGCTCGATCACCGGATACATCGCATGCTCCTTGTAGTCCATCTGCTGCGCCAGGGCGAGTACCGGTTGCGCCTGCGCTCTCGGCACCACAGCCACCCCGTCGCTATCGGCCACCACGATATCGCCCGGATTCACCGGCACTCCATTGCAGACCAGCGAGGTTTCCGCTCCTGCAAAGCGATAATGGTGTACGGAAGTGGAGGGAACAATCCCCGTGGCGAACACCGGGAATCCTATCTTCCGCAGATATCCTACATCGCGTACTCCGCCGTCGATCACCGCTCCTGCATAGCCCCGCGCCGCCATAGCCGTGCCCATCAATCCCCCCATGCCGGCGATGTCTTCTCCGTCCTCAACCACCATTACGTAAACGGAATCGGCGGACCCCTCATCAATGGCCTGCAGCATCCCGCTGAGCGCTTCGGGATCTTTGTTGCCTTCGTCTTTCTTCAACTGCACGGTCCGCGCATATCCTGCAAATTTGCTGGTGAAGATCGGCTGCATGCGATGGCTCATGTACATCTTCTTCCCCGTAATCTGTTCGAGTGCGTCAGACACCGAGGCGACTTCCACATGCCGGTATTCAGCAATCAAGTCGCGGTCACTCGACGTGCTTGCAGGCGCTGAGTTGGACTGCGCATCGGCCAGATGGGCCTTGACCCCAACAACTGAAATGGCCAGCACGGCCGCGACCACTAAAACGATGCGCCTTCTCTTATTTTTTAGGATCATTCCATTCTCCTCGTTCCTCTGTCCGCCGGACTTTAACATCGCAGTGCCATTTTTCAAATAGCGCCGCAGAAATGATCTCACCGAGCACCACGTCCTGGAATCAGAATTTCATCACGTGAAACGATGACTCCGGATTTACAGGCACCTGCGCTCAATTGCGATAAAATGTGGCGCTTGCCTATGTCGTTGATCCGAAAAACTTCAGGTTCGTTGTTCGGTATCCTCCTCGTCCTGCTGGTCTTCGGGCTTACCTTCTCGCCGGCGCAGCGAGGCACTCACTCAAAGCGCTCGAACAATTCCGGCGTGGTGGGTCGTAATACCTATAACAGTTCCTGCGCGGCGTGCCACGGACTCGATGGCCATGGAAGTGACAAAGCCGTAAACATCGGTGCCGCCTCAGACGCGCAGCATTTTTCAGACGCTCAACTGTCCGGCATCATTGCCAACGGCGTGCCCGGAACTGGCATGCCCGCATTTCGCAACATGACTGCAACACAGGTTCAAGCGGTCGTACACTACCTCAGGTCACTACAGGGGAAAGGTCAGGCGCGAACTCTTCCCGGCGATCCTAAACATGGCCGCGAGCTATTCTTCGGCAAAGCCGAATGCTCGACCTGCCACATGATTTCCGGCGAGGGTGGTTTCCTGGCCCCTGACCTGTCCGGCTATGCGGCCACGGCGGAACCAACAGCAATTCGCGACCAGATCCTCAAGACCCGGCGGTCTCCCGCATTCAGTTACCACCCCGCCGTGCTTACCACGGCTGACGGGGAACGCCTCGAAGGTCTGATCCGAAACGAAGACAACTTTTCCCTTCAGTTCCAGACGAAAGACGGGAGCTTCCATCTTTTCCAGAAATCGGATCTGCGAAATCTCGAGCGCCGCGACTCTTCTTTGATGCCCACCGATTACCGCGATCGTCTTACCTCCAGCGAACTGGACGATGTCGTCAGTTTCCTGGTAAGCGTCAATCCGGACGCGAATAAGGCAGGTCCTTCTCACAAGAAAAAAGAAGAGGACGATTACGAATGAAATTTGCCCGCCTTCTCATCACCGCTTCGTCGGTGGCCTGCTTCTTAGCCGCTGCTTCGGCTCAGACTTCCCGGAGTTTCAAGCTCGAACCTCTCTCTCCGAAGTTCATGACGATCGTCGGCGATGCGAAGCTGGAAACCGTTGCGAGCGGGTTTGGTTTCACGGAAGGTCCCATGTGGGATCCTGCGGGATTTCTCTACGTGAGTGATGAGACAATGAACAAGATTTTCCGCGTTTATCCCAACGGCAAGAAGGAAGAAGTCATTGCACTCGGTGACCCGGACGGCAACACCTTCGACC
>QHVR01000398.1:0-4334 GCA_003223595.1 Acidobacteriota bacterium | reverse complement strand
ACCAAAGATCTGACCCAGCCGAACGGACTGGCTTTCTCTCCGGATGGCAAGAAGTTCTATGTGGACGACAGCGAGCAGCGAAATATCCGCGTGTACGATGTCGAGCCCGACAAGACGCTGAGCCACGGCCGCATTTTCGGCGAAGAGCCCGGAGGGAAAAACGATGGCGTGCCGGATGGCATCAAGGTCGATAAAGACGGCAACCTATTCGTCACGGGGCCCAAAGGGATCTGGGTCTGGGATGCAAACGGGAATCACCTGGGCACGATCGAGATGCCGGAGCAGCCCGCAAACTTGACCTGGGGCGACAAGGACTACAGCACGCTTTACATCACCGCTACGACCTCAGTCTATCGCTTGCGCGTTCGCACCCGAGGTTATGTTCCGTATCTCGAGCACTGGCCGCATCGTTGAGAAGATGCGGCCGAGTGCAGATCCAGCGTCTTAGGAATACGCCGGCGGATAGCATTTGGCCAGAACTTCGGCCTCTGCCTCCAGCCAGTCCTGCAAAGCGAAACCGGTTCCTTTTCCTCGTTGTTCGTACAGTTCGTAGGCCCTTTTCTGAACTTCGTGCTCGACCATAGTTTCCAACGGCTTCGTGCGGGCAAGATCGAACAAAGTCGCGCTGTTCATCGCTCCTCCATAAATGAAGTCCACGGCACAATAGCGTCTTCTCGTAGATTCGGAAATAGGGGAAGCACCTGAGGTAAGGAAAGCGTGTGGATAATTCTTCAACGAGTGGCTGGATGACTCCGATCGTGTGCTGCTGCAGTCATTTCGCGTGCCCAGGCCATAGCCTCGTTAAACGCTCGATTCACTTGTGGCACCGACAGATTAACCTTCTTTGCTTGCACTATGACTTCCGCCCAGTCGCCTTCCTCGCGCGCCAGCATCAGGCGATACAGAGGCGTGAGAGGAGTCTCGCTGCCTTTCTTCGCCCCTAGGAGCGTGCTTTGATTTTCTCGTCAAATGCGAGTCCCTCGACCACGACTCCGATCGGCACCTCCAGGATCGCGTCCATCAGCGAAAGCATCCCCATGAGGAAAAGATCGGAGTTCCCCTCAACGACATGGGGCGAAATGAGTTCGCAAAAGCGCGCGCGAACCAACGACGATAAGACCAGATCGGAGCATTTCTCTTCCCCCATCGCGAGAGCGGTGGCCATGCGCAGCCAACGGACCAATTCGCGCTCGCCCAGCAGAGCGATGGCATGGCGCACCGACCGGACTGGTGATGCCATCCCGACCAGCGGAGAGTTCAGGTAGCGTAGCAACCGATAGCACAACGAGGCGTCATGCTTAATGATATCCTCGGCCGCATCCAGGTCTAGCTCGGGAGCGGAAAGCACTTGCAGCAGGCGCAGATGCGTCGCCCGGTTCGCCGGAATGTGGCGCGCCCGCATGCGCTCAGGCTGCCGAAAGAAATATCCCTGGAACAGCGTGTAACCGTCCTGGACGGCTTGCAGCATCTGCACTCGAGTCTCCACTCTCTCCGCCACCATCTGCCGATTTTTCGTGCGATGCTTCCCTGCAAGCGCGGCATTGTCCGCGGCCGCATGCCTGCCCATTTGCACTTTGAGAAAGTCACTGTACGCCACTAGTCTTTCGCGGGGGTCGTTGATCGTGAAGTTTTCGAGAGCAAGCTTGTATCCCTTTTGCTTCAGCGAGATGCATGCCGCACATACGCTTTCGCTGGCGCGCACCTCTTCGTTCATCTCGATCACGACTTGGTCTGAGGCCAAGAGAAGATAAAATTCCTTCAGCAGCATCTGTTCGTCGCACTTGATAAACCCCATGCGCCCGTCACACACCGCATCGAAGCCAACCACATTCAGGGTTTCGATGATGTTTGTGGCCGCTCTCTCCACTTCCGAGTCAGAGGTCTGCTCCCCCGCTGTTTCGCGAAACAACAGCTCGTAAGCGAACACGTTTTCATCCCTGGTCAGAATGGGTTGGGAACCACCTGAGGGAAGAAAAGCGCGTGTGGATAATTCCATGAATGCGTAGTTGAAGATCATCCCCGGCGCGCGCTTGTGTAGGGGCGGATGCCTCGTCCGCCCCGAGCGAAGCGAACCCAGCGAGGAAGGCGTATCGAAGTCGTCAGACGCGCCAGTAGTCAGGACGCCAATTTTGCACCGACTTCTTAATGTCTTTGCGCAAGAGCTTCTCGTTCAGCGCTCGCTCGGCGAGCGCCGGGAGTTCGGCATCAGAGGCAAAACGTAACCCGCACAACTGGCTCTCTGTGAATTCCGGAATGCGCACGCGCAGCCGCTCCGGTAAAAGCTGCATCAGCCTGAGGCGTTCCTCCAGACGAATGACGCGATCCTGCACTCTGAGCGCGTACAGGCGGGTCTTGAATAGCCAGAGCAGAAGAGCCACCGCCAGCAGGATGATCAACGCAGAGTGGAAGTTGTCGCGGAAGTCACTTTCGGCGAGATGTGCGAAGAAATGAACCAGCGACATCACGACTCCAAGCGCGAAAACCGGCACCAGAAAGAAATGAAAAAGCGGATCAAAGCGCGTGTGGCTGGCAAGGCTCTGCGGCTGCTTCTCGGCCATGAAAATCTCCTTTGAACAGGAAACGGGCAGTGTAGCAGAGTTGTCGGCAACTAAGAGATCTTTGGATCGGCGCCGGACGCCTGCAGATTATTTCAGGGGAAACGATTGAAGGGGTACGGATTACATTCCGTACCCCCTCTCACGTCCTTGCGTTAGAACGCGTGAATCGTCTCCTCAGCCGAAGACTGCTCCTGCTGCCGCAGCCTGGCCTCCTGCTTGCTCTCCGGGAGCCAGTACATAATGCGAGTTCCTTGCACGCGGACTGCTGCCAGGAAGTAGCGCTCGCCGTATTTGTGAAATACCAACTGGTTACTGGTGGGAACGTTGCGGGCATCTCCCAGCGATGTCGAGGAAAACAGGCGCACCATTTTGTCATCGTTTCGGATCAGAATGGTCTCCGCAGCTGCGTTGGCCGCCTGCAGAACGCATTTCCCGGCCGGAACTACCCGGTCGCCCACAACAAATTCAAACGGCACCTGAGTGGAAATGGAAACAGTCTGTCCGAACTGAGCCGTTGCGAGCATCGGCGTTACCATCAACGCCGCCGCGAGCAACATTTGTCTCGTGTATTTCATGAATCACCTCCGACATTTGCTTGAACCCCCAAGCAGTTTTTGGATTCTCTGCTGCCCAGAGGCTCGAGTCCATAGAGGCAACCTAAACCCTGCTCAATCTATCTGAAGAAGCTATATGCATCTTGACAGCCCAGTCGTGACGGAGAAGAATTACTGAAGGGTTGGGGACATGTCTCAGAAGAAGGTCCGGTTCGACCAATTCGAATTGGATTACGCGCGCTTCCAGCTTTTCCGCAAGGGCGCTCCCGTACGGCTGGAAAGCCTTCCCATGCAGCTGCTCATGCTGCTGATCGACAATCAACCCAACATTCTGACCCGCGAGCAGATCGCCGCCCAATTGTGGGGTAAGGATTTCTTCGTCGATATCGAACAGGGCATCAACACCGCCATCCGCAAAATTCGTATCGCCCTGGATGATGATTATGTCCAGCCACGTTTCGTTCGGACCGTAGTCGGCAAAGGCTACTGCTTCGTTGCCGAGATCGCAAGTGATGACGATTCGGAACAAGTCATGTTTTCCGCCGAGGAACTCGGACGCGCGGTCATGGCCGCGGCTGGTCTGGATCCCAACAATCCAGGGGGCCCCCAAGAGAGCTAGCGCGACGCGCCAAAAGTGAGGCGAAACCGGCATCGAAGTCGCACTCAACAGTCGCAACAAAAAACAAAGGGTTCGGATGATTCCGAACCCTTTCCCTTTTCGGTAGCCCAGATTTACTTCACGGACGCGAGCACAATCTGATCCTGCGGGGCGGTATTCTGGGCGCGCAGTTCTCGTTCCAGTTTGCTCTCGGGCAGCATGTAGACGGTTCCGTCAGCAATCTTTACTTGTGCCAGGAAGTGACGGGTTCCATACCTGTGGAACACCAGCGTGTAAGCGCCGGTAGCGGTTTTGGCTCGGTCCTCTCGGCTCAGTGCGAGCGTGCTCATGCCCGCTTTTGTATTTTGAATGGTCAATGTCGATCCGCTCATGCTGGTTCGCTGCACAATGCAGTTGCCCGCGGGAACGACTTTGTTCCATGCGACGAACTCAAAAGGCACATTGGCGGCGATTCTCTGGCTGCTTCCGAGTTGCGCGGCCGCAGCCATTGGCAGCGCCAGGACCATCAGTGCGATTGCTCTTGCGTATTTCATATCGACCTCACGTTTCTGGGGGAACTGCATGCATCATGCCTCTGAACGTCAAAAACGTCCATGGAGACAG
>QHVR01000397.1 GCA_003223595.1 Acidobacteriota bacterium | reverse complement strand
AACAACCACGATCTCACCTTTGACGACCTGGCCTTTCCTCTAGGTATTAGCTCTGCTACACGGCTCATGAGCGGCTGGGGTGCAAAGTTTTTCGATTACGATAACGATGGAATGATGGATCTGTTCGTCGCCAATGGACACCCGGACGACAGAATCGAGCAGCACTCCACCCAAGTAACGTACCAGGAGCCTTTTCTGCTCTTTCATAACAACGGCAAAGGTCTAGAGAATGTCAGTTCCAATGCCGGTCCCGTTTTCGACCTGGCGTTTGCCGCGCGCGGATTGGCCGTGGGCGATTTCGACAATAATGGCGCGCTTGATGTTCTTGTCACAGTCAACAACGGGCCACCGATCCTACTCAAAAACGTGGCGGCTGAACGCAACCATTGGCTGGGCTTGCACCTGATGGGAACGAAGTGTAATCCAGATGCCATCGGAGCACGCATCACCTGGCAAGCGGGCGACCTAAGGCGTAGCTGTCTTAAGACAGGCGGGGGGAGCTATCTCTCTTCTCACGATCCGCGCGTAGTCTTGGGGCTGGGAGCGCGGTCCAAGATCGAAAAACTTGAGATCCGCTGGCCGTTGCCCAGTGGCCGCGTCGAGACATTCGCGGATTTACCAGTCGATCGTTATGT
Source organism: Acidobacteriota bacterium (assembly GCA_003223595.1). Lineage (GTDB taxonomy): Bacteria > Acidobacteriota > Terriglobia > Terriglobales > Acidobacteriaceae > Sulfotelmatobacter. The sequence continues at coordinate 2,225 of QHVR01000397.1, read as the reverse complement.
CACGGTAATGGAAGGCAAGGGCCTCAAATAAAGTTTATTCATTGGAGGGCTAAGTTGAGATCCCTAACCTCGAATCGGACGTTGCTGTCCCGGGCTAAGACGGTGCTGGTCGCATTGATACTGTTTGCCTCCCTACTGCTCTCGGCATCATCAAACGGAACCCAACCCGCCTTGCCGCCAGCCGCCGATCTCGCGAACTTTTCTGCTCTGGCGCCGTTTGACGCGCACGTTCATCTTTATAAGGCTCAAGCGTCTGAACCTGCGAGTTCTCGACATCATTGTGATCGATGACCGTGATCCGTTCGGCAAGAGGTTGGAGCCGCAGCGGAGCGACGTGCTCAAGGTCGCCCATGTCACGGCTGGCCGGGCGCTTTTCTGTACAACGTTTGACCCTTACGACTTCGAGGATCCGGCATTCGCCCAGCGCACGATCCGCCAGCTCGATGCTGACTTCGCGGAGGGAGCGATCGCGGTGAAGATCTATAAAGTCATGGGCATGGAGATGAAATCGAAAGCGGGGAAATACGTGATGCCCGACGATCCTGCCTTCGAACCCATCTACCAATCTATTGCCGCCCACGATCGGACCGTAGTCGCCCATATCGCGGAGCCGGATTCTTGCTGGCAGCCCCCAAACACTGCCAGCCCCGATTATGAGTACTACCAGCAGCATCCCGAGGAGTACGCTTACGCTCATCCCGAGTGGCCGTCGAAAGCCGCTATCCTAGCGGCCCGGGATCATTTTCTCGCGCAAAATCCCAAGCTACGGGTTGTTGGCGCGCATCTAGGCAGCATGGAAACGGATGTCGATGAGATCGCGAAACGCTTCGAGCGGTATCCAAATTTTGCGGTCGATACTGCGGCCCGCATTGAGTACCTGATGATGCAGCCGCGGGACAAAGTTCGCGCGTTCCTGATCAAATACCAGGACCGCGTCCTATACGGGACCGATCTGGTAGTCATGCCAAAAGACGATACGGAAAAGGCGCTCGCACAATGGAACGATGCCTACGCCCGCGATTGGACGTTCTTTGCCACAAACAAAACGCTTGACGTAAAAGGCCGGAAGGTTCAGGGTCTCGAGTTGCCTGAGCCCGTCCTGCGGAAGCTCTACCACGATAACGCAGTACGGTGGTTTCCAGGAGCTGTCGCGGGGGAAGTCCGGGTAACTAGATGAACCGCGGCCTCTTCACAGTCCTTACAGCGCTGCTGCTGGTCGCTGGGATGCACGCGCAGCAGCAGGTCACCGTCAGCGGCTACGGGTGGACCGTGACTGCTGATCCCGCTGAATCCACCGTCACCGTTGAGCACGAGCGCCTCGGCCCAGTACTCCGCAACGTTCGCCTCGGGCTCCGTGGCACCGAAGCGGTGACCGGTTGGACCGCCGAACGCAGCGGCCAGGATCAACTCCTGATCCGCTCCTCCCGGCCGATGATGTCCTGGCGCTTCGAGCCCGGACCCGACCAGCTCACGATCTCAAGCACCTCGTACGATGCCCAGCTGACCGCCACGGCGCCAGCTCCGGTGACTCGCATCCCGACGCGCCTGATCGATCGGGAGGGAGCGCCTGTGGTGTGGCTTGGCAACGGCGAAGTAAAGGGGAGCTACGGCGCCGAGGTTCCCGGCGTCCCTTCGTTTCTTCCCCGCCAGAACCCGGAGGTCATGTATTTCAGTCTGGGACAGGTTTCGAACCCGCTGCTTCACAGTCTGTTCGATCGCTCCACCGGAATCGCCATCGATTTTCCGCTACACACGCGCATGCTGCGCAATGCCGCTGATGCGGACGAAGTCGCGGTCACGATCCCGGTCGAAGATAGTGCGCTCGTGCGGCTGTATCCGGATTACTTCACCAAGACTCTCGAATTACCCTTCTACATTCCGTTCAACGACACGCACTTCCCCAGTGCACCTATGGTCTGGTCCAGTTGGACGAGTTACTACGAGGCCGTGACCGAAGCGGACATCGTCCGCAACACCGATTGGCTCTCGGAAAACCTGAGGCCTTACGGTTTTCAGTATGTGCAACTCGACGACGGCTATGACCGAGATGAAACCGGTCAGCATTACTGGATTGAGAACTGGGATACCCGGAAGTTCCCCCACGGCCCGCAGTGGCTGACCAGCTACATCAAATCGAAGGGTTTGCGTGCCGGTATCTGGCTCGTCCCGAACGCCTATGGCGGAGCTGTCCAGCAGCATCCTGAATGGTATCTGCGTTACAAGAA
>QHVR01000396.1 GCA_003223595.1 Acidobacteriota bacterium | reverse complement strand
CGGTTTCGGAAGGGCATCGTGCAGAAGTTCGTTTATCGTAAAACTCGGTGGGTGCAGGCTCACCGAAAGACGACCGCCGGGAACGAGGGTTCGGCAAGCCTCTGCTAAGGCTTTGGAAATGTCCATGTAGGGCAGAGCAACCGAACAGATTATGCGCTCGAAACTTTCGTCCTGGAAGGGCAAGCATTCACCGGCGCCTTGCACATAAAGCCGACCGCAAAATCGGGCTTTTGCATGCGATAGACAGGCGCTGTCAATGTCAAGTCCGGTGATCTTATCTGCGCCCGAAAGTCCCCAACCGCGCAAATCACGTCCCGAGCCACAACCTAAATCGAGCACGCGCACAACTCACATCCTATGGCGGCCTGAGATCCTTAATCTGCGACGCAGTATACATCGATCAGCCGCGTCATGATATGCGCCACGCAACCTCGATTTACAACGTCCAGAGGCGCGAATTTACTCAGAATCTCGTACAAGCGATTCGCCCATCGCACGCGTGGCATCAAAAGAATCGCGCGAGGACGAGAATGGACTTCGAAGATCACTTACGAACCACCGGTGGCGCTCTCAAGAATTGGGCTGTGGCGCAGTTCCAGGATTCTCTGGCTGTAGGCGTACTCTGGCTGGCGGGACTGTACATTCTGCATGTCCCCCTCGCGCCGATGTGGGCGGTGATTGCGGCCGTACTCCAGATTGTGCCACACCTGGGGCCGATCCTCGGGTTGTTGGGACCCGTTCTCGCTGCAGCCCTCAAGTGGATGGATTGGGAGCACCCTCTCGGCGTGCTCGTGCTTTACGCCATCATTGCGTTGCTCGACGGGCTGGTGCTCCAGCCATACATCATGAGAAGAACGGCTAAGGTGCCGGTCTGGGCATCCGTTCTTACGCCGATCGTGTTGGGAGTAGTGTGGCCATTCTGGGGAGTGCTCGTGGCCGCGCCCTTACTGGCAGTTTTCTATGCTTACCGAGCGCGACAGGAACGAATTCAGTGACGCGATTCCCGGCAAGAGTGATGCGATCGACGGCTGTAGCGAAATCTGTGTCTACGAGGCGATCTGAATCCGAAGCGGAATCGAGGACGGTTACTGTGCCGGGACTTGTACATTGGACACAATGTTGGAATAGCTGCTCTCTTGATTGCTGCTGTCGAGTGTGGTCGCTGCGTAACAATAGGAGCCGCCATTGGCTACCGCAGCATCGGTGTAGAGTGTGCCGGTGTTCACGACTGCGTTGATCTTGTTGAACGGACCGCAGCTGGCGGAGTACGCCGCGCGATAGACGTTGTACCCAGAAATGCTTGGCGAAGTGCTTCCCGCCCAGGAGAGGTTCACTGAATGCGTAGACGCTGCTGCGCCAGTTCCACTCAGTGCTTCGGTAATTGTAGATGGGGCCGCATCGCTCGTGAAGGTAAGCTTAGCACTCGCGCTACCCGCAACCTGAGGGCTGAAGGTCACCGCAAACGAGACACTCTGGCCGGCTGCAATCGTGGTGGGCAGCGATCAGGGTCTTCGTATCGTTCACGCGACGTCACGAATGCGAGCAAATTCTTAAGTGTCATGGGGAGGACCTCACAACGATCTACGATTCAGCGCCGGCTCCTTGTTGGAGAATCCTGCAAGTCCTCACGAGGTGCCGTGATTAGAATCACATGTACCGAGGCCCTAATCAGTCGTCATTTCTGCCTCATTCCACGAGGCTGGGCGCACGGATGCTCACGGAACAGCGGGTTTCGGCCGCTCAATTTGGGGAGCAAGTGGCAAGTCAAAAAGGACAAACGGAAGTTCCAGTCATGGTCTGTTGGATCGGGGTTGAAGTCGCAGTCGGTACTCCTTATCGTCCGGGAGACGACCATCGATGCGGAGGGTCTTCACGGACGGATCCACTTCTGTGGCGCTGACATAACCGATCGCACCAGGAACATTGAAGACAAACTTTCTTACGTCCGCCGGCGTGGCCAGAGTTTTTGGGGCCGCCAGTATGTTGCCGGTGAATACACCCTGGATAAAGTGATTGTTGAGATCCTTTTCAGACATTGCGTAAATTTCCCGGAGGATGACTTTTCTTTCCGGCTGGGCCGGATCCAACATAACGAGCGTGATGCGGCGGCCATTAGGCCAATGGCTTCTCTCGCCAAGAAAAATCTTTCTCAGCTCTTCGAAAGAACAATTTTCTACCGGATTCGCCTGGTTAACGATGATTGCCAGCGCTTGATCACCTCCGCTAGCCGGCGCAGCAAGCAAGGACTCCGGGCCGGTGGCCACCAGTCGAATCGCCAGGACGACGACAAGCACGCTAAGAACAAACAAGATGCGTATTCGGGGCATCGCTATGTCCTAAAAAGTAAATGCGAACTGGAGTGCCAGGCCGTTCACTGATTGCTGCTGCCGGAAGGCTGTGTGGTCGTATTGTAATTTCAAGGCCACGGATTCGCTTGCGTGGAATCGCAGGCCCACCGATGGACCATACTGCAGACCGACGAATGGGAACACTGGCTCTTTGGATGACTCGTTCACGTATTGATAACGGAAGTAGGGCCGGTAGGCGCCAAATGCCTTCGAAATCTGAGTGTAGAAGCCGGGGGTCTCAAACACGTGAGACTGTCCTTGAGGAGCATGTCGAATCAGCAGCGCCTCATTCAGCCACTCGAAGCTGGGCCTCTGCACAACGGCGTGTGCCGCAAAGATCATCTCGTCAGAAACTCCCGTTTGCAGCCCCCGAATGGCATCGGGACGAGCAAACAGCGCAACATTGACCGCCTTGCCGTTGTTCTCATCAACCACGTTCTGCACGGCTTCTGCGTTAGGCGAGCTTGAGGCTCGCCCATTGCCTATCTCCGCGATGTAGTGCAGCCCGAGCCGTCCCGAGGGAATCAGGCCGGAAGCTGAGACCCCGACATTGTGAATCGGCAAGATGCCGCCTCCGTCCTCAAACTGAAACAGGAGCGGACGACCGGTTGCCGTTTGGAGCCAAGCCGCATGGTGATAGGCAGTGTTATAAAACCCAATTGCCGTGTGGTAGCGCCCGACGGAAAGATTGAAATAATCATTCTTGGAATATTGCAGCAGCAGACGCTCCACGTCCACACCCACCGTATTCGATGGATCCGCTTCAAAAACGATTTCACTCAAGAAGCGAAATTTTTCTGAAACATCGGAGGTAACAAAGAGATTAAGTTGCCCCAGACTGAAAGCAGTGTGGCTGCGTTTTTGGTCGCTGCCGTGGAAGGTCACGTCACCAAAGCCGCGAATCTGCATTCGGGTTTTCATATCCATCCGCTGCGTCTCCATGGGCTCAACAAGCTCTGGAAGAAGGGGCTTGGGCCATTGGAGCAGCAGGGGAAACGATCTGTGCCTTAGCCTCGAGCTGCGCCACCCGAGCCTCCAGCTGGTCCACCCGATTCAGGAGGGCACGAATGGTGTCTTTGTCGGACGCTTCCGAGCCGGCAGCCTGTTGACTCTGAAGAAGCGGGCAGATGAGAAAGACAAACAGCAGTGCTGCTAATGACAGCGGGACAATTCTCCGCTTCGCCGGTTTACCAACAACTCCGGTCGAGGTCGTTAACGGTATTGAACTCTGCATTCCTGCCTCCATTGGCTAAGACTGGCTGTCCCAACAATCTCGGTCGTGCAACATTCGGTCATTGAGAATCCCGCCGGCGGAGACTCGACACCCGTGCTCTGACGGCTGATAACGCAGCTGCACAAAAAATGAATTGGACCCAGGGGAACTCTCTTGCTTGCAGCAAGACCTAGTGGGGGAAATGATATCGAAGCCTTACCTCAACTTCGTCAGAAATCTAAAATGAACAGC
>QHVR01000395.1 GCA_003223595.1 Acidobacteriota bacterium | reverse complement strand
TCGCAGCAACTGCGCTCCCACTTGGGGACCGTTCCCATGCGTCACCACCAAGCGGTAACCGTCGCGGATCAGTTGCACGATGGCGGCGGCCGTGCGGCGCGCATTGACCCGCTGCTCGGCAATGGTGCCGGTCTCCCCAGCCCGAATCAGGGAGTTGCCGCCCACGGCGATGAGCATGGTGCGCATCAACGATTCTCAGTTTGTGCCAGGCCCGCGTGCCGCACTGGTTCCGCGACTTCGCGATACTGCATCAGTTCCAGCAGGATGGCTTTCTGCGCGTGCAAGCGGTTTTCCGCCTGCTGATACACAACAGAATGCGCCGAGTCGATCACATCGTTGGTGACCTCGTCTCCGCGATGCGCCGGCAGGCAATGCATGAAGAGCGCGTCAAACTTGGCGTGCCGGAACAGTTCCGAGTTCACCTGATAGGGTTCCGCTTCCTGCCCCATGCTGGCCCACACGTCCGTATAAATGACGTCAGCTTCGCGAGCGGCCTCGACGGGATCGTTGGTCAAGTTACAGGTGCTTCCGGTCGTCCAGCCGCGTTGAACCGCCCATTCCACCGTCTCGGAGGAGGGCTCATATCCTTCTGGAGTCGCCACCCAGGTGTGCGCTCCCAATTGCGCCCCGGCGAACATCAGCGAGTGGCAAACGTTGTTGCCATCTCCGATAAAGGCCACTTTCAGGCCCCGCAGATCGCCCTTGAGCTCAAGCATGGTCAGGTAATCCGCCATCGCCTGGCAGGGATGGCTGTAGTCAGTCAATCCGTTGATGATGGGGATGCTGGCGTACTCGGCCAACTCCTCCACGATCTGGTGCGCGTAGGTGCGGACCATGATGCCATGCGCTCGAGATTCTTCGCTACGTCGTACAGCGACTCGCGCTTGCCCAAATTGATTTCGGCATTCGAAAGATACAAAGAGAAGCCCCCAAGCTGCTGGATGCCAACATCGAAGGAGACTCGCGTCCGCAGCGAGGGCTTTTCGAAGATCATGGCCAGCGTCTTCCCTTTCAACGCGCCATGATGTGCCGCAGGATGAGTTTTGATTTCGCGCGCCAGATCCAGCAGGTAGCGGATCTCTTCCGGGGAAAAATCCTTGATAGATAAAAAATTATGACGGCCCATGGGTCACCTCGGCTCCGGGCGTCGCTGGCGCGACAGTCACGAGGGATCTCAGGGGATGAACTGAATGAACCCGAACTTGGAAGAAAAGCTCGTAAGCCCTGAGTGCCTACGCTTGCGTCGCCGCCGTAGCTGAACATAGCAACGGAGCCTACTTGATGCTCTTCCCGCGTGCCTTTACGGGCAAGGAAGGACATCACCAGCGGAAGTGATTTGAGTCACCCGCCAGGATTCTCTAAGTGATTGAAATCACATTGCGGGTGGCGCGCCGTGGCAAGGAAAGTTTGGAGCATAGATGTCGCGAGCAAGAGACGCTGCAAGCAACGTCTCGACAGAAAATACGATTCGTAACTTTTCGCTTCGATTTTCCGTTTTGCAGGTATGTCGAATCTGGGTCTTTTCGTTCGACGTACTAGTGGCAGAGATTTCCCCATCCGCGCTGCTCGGCATGCGCGCGAAAAGAAGTCGAATCCGAATAGGACCTAGCTGAATCTAGTTAGAAAAGTTTTTAGCAGGATTTCCGGTGCCGACCCTTCGGTAACCGGAATGATGTTAACTGCGGATTTTCACGCACCATTAAAGAGGGATTCTATGGCGAAGCGAATGATACTGATGCTCGTTGTTATGTTAGGGCTGCTATCGAGCCTTGGTTTCTACAAATTCCGGCAGATTTCGTCGGCTGTGCAAGCCGCTTCACATTTTCAGCCCCCGCCGGAGGCAGTGACGAGCATCGTGGCGCATCAAGAGACCTGGCCGGCGACTATGGGCGTAATCGGCACCATGGAAGCGGTGCACGGCGTGACCGTAAGCGCCGACCTGCCCGGAACTGTGGACAAGATTCTGTTCGATTCCGGCCAGTACGTGCATGAGGGAGATGTTCTGGTTGAATTGGACACGCGTCAGGAGCGCGCCCAACTGGCTTCCCTCGAAGCGCAGCGCGATCTGGCGAAAGCCAATTTCAACCGCATGAAGCAGTTGCTGGATGCCGGAGTAATCTCTCGCTCCGATTTCGACGCGGCGGTAGCCCAGCAGAAGCAGACGGAAGCTAACGTTGCCGAGACCAAGGCGACCATTGAGCGCAAGATGATTCGTGCGCCTTTTTCCGGAGTGCTGGGAATACGGAAGATCAACCTTGGGCAATATCTGGCGGCGGGTAATGCTATCGTGCCGCTGCAGTCGCTCGATCCTATTTATGTGGATTTCGGAGTGCCGCAGCAGGACGCAGCGCAAGTGCGTCACGGCTCCACGTTGCATGTGAGTTCGGAAGATATTGCCGGACGGCAGTTCAGCGGGCGCGTGACCGCCATCGATTCGGTAGTGGACCAAGCCACCCGCAACGTGACCGTACAGGCCACGCTGGCCAATCCTGGTGGCAAGCTGAAACCCGGCATGTTCGTGCAGGTTCAGTTGGGATTTGGGCAGAGCCGCTCCGTCATCACGCTGCCGGCGTCCGCGATCAGCTACGCGCCGTACGGCGATTCGGTATTCGTCATCGCCGATCTTAAAGACCCGAAGGGCAATTCGTATCGCGGCGTCCGCCAGCAGTTCGTGAAGGTCGACGGCTCGCGCGGTGACCAGGTCGCAGTCGTTTCCGGGCTGAAGCCCGGCGATGAGGTTGTAACCTCAGGAGTTTTCAAACTCCGAAATGGCGCGGCCGTCAACGTAAACAACAAAATACAGCCGGAGAACAACCCGGCTCCCAAGCCTGCGGACAGTTAAACCGGGGGAACCATGAAATTTACGGACCTATTTGTTAAGCGGCCAGTTCTGGCCGTGGTGGTGAACCTCGTCATCCTGATCGCGGGGTTACAGGCAATCCGCTCGTTGAGCGTGCGCCAGTATCCACGCAGCGACATTGCGGTGGTGCAGGTGACGACGGTTTACGTGGGCGCCAATGCTGATCTGGTGCGCGGCTTCATCACGACTCCACTGGAGCGCGTGATTGCCAGCGCCGATGGCATCGACTACATGGAGTCGTCGAGCGCGCAGGGCATGAGCACGATCAGTGTTCACCTGAAGCTCAACTACGACACCAACGCCGCACTCACGCAGATTCAGGCGAAGGTGGCGCAGGTCCGCAATGACTTGCCACCCGAAGCGGAAGCGCCGGTCATCGAGCTGCAAACTGCGGACAACCAGTTCGCGGCGATGTATCTGGGGTTCTCCTCGAAGGACCTGGATCAGAACCAGATCACGGATTATCTGACCCGCGTGGTGCAGCCTCGTTTAAGCGCGATCAGCGGCGTGCAGCGCGCCGACATCCTCGGTGACCGTACGTTTGCCATGCGCATTTGGCTGAAGCCGGACCGGATGGCAGCTTACGGCATTTCGCCTTCCACCGTGCGCGAGGCGCTGGCCCGCAATAACTATCTTTCGGCGATTGGCAGCACCAAGGGTTCGATGGTCTCGGTGAACCTGGTGGCCAATACCAACCTGAAGACTCCGGAAGAATTCCGCCAGTTAGTTATCAAGAACGAGAACGGAGTGGTGGTCCGCCTGGGCGAAGTTTCCGACGTGGTTCTGGGAGCGCAGAACTACGAGCAGGACGTGCGTTTCAACGGCGAGACCGCAACTTTCATGGGCGTCTGGGTCCTGCCCACCGCCAACTCGCTCGAAGTCATCAAGCAAGTACGCGAGGCGATCCCTGGAATCCAAAGCCAGCTACC
>QHVR01000393.1 GCA_003223595.1 Acidobacteriota bacterium | reverse complement strand
TGGAGTGATCGTGTTTCCCCACCGGGAGCGGCGGGTTTTTGGCGCGTCGGGGCCGCGCCTGATGGTGGGACTGTCGTTGCAACTGGGGCTCACGCTGGAGAATTACGTGGTCAGCCACGATGCGCACCGGCGAACGAAAGAGTATGAGTTGCTGACGGACATCGGGAAAGCGATCAGCTCGCGACTGGATCAGGATGAAATTCTGCGCACCATCCAAATTGAGCTGGGACAGATTTTCGATACCAGCAATTTCTATA
>QHVR01000394.1 GCA_003223595.1 Acidobacteriota bacterium | reverse complement strand
TAAGTCCAAGCTCCTGGGCAGCGGCGCGCAGAGCTTGATCCAGGGGGTCGTGTTTGAACTCCACGTTGGGGAGAACTGTTTGTGCCTTGTCCAAAGCTTTCTTCGCCATGGCGGCGTCGCCTTTTTGCGGGATCAGTTCGGCAGGATCATAGGGCGGCAACTGATCGACAAAGAAAAAATCTGCGGCGGTCAGGACGTCACGCAGCAGCTTGATTCGTTCGCGGATCAGGGGAGTAATCTGCAGCATTCTTTCGGGCTTGATTTCGAAACCAACTTCGCGCACCACCGGCAGCAATTTTTGGCTCAGATCTTGAACTGGCAGAGCGCGGATGTGCTCGGCGTTCAGCCAAATGGCCTTGGGATCGAAGGCCTCTTCCGGAGTGGGCGCGGGATCCTTGAAATTGACCACTGCGTTGGCGCGGTTGATGCCTTCGAGAGAGAAGGCCTCGATCAGTTCCTGAACGCTCATGTGCTCGCGATCGTTCTTTGGCGACCAGCCCAGCAGGCAGAGGAAATTGATGAAAGCTTCTGGCAGGAAACCGGCGTCACGGTAGGTGGTCACACTGACCACGGGTCCGTGACGTCGCTTAGAGAGCTTGGTTCCGTCGGGGGCGACCAGCAGGGGCAAGTGCGCGAACTGCGGCGGAGTGTAACCGGCGGCCTCGAAGATGAGCACGTGCTTGAAGGTGTTGGAGAGATGGTCCTGACCGCGGATGATGTGAGTGATGCGCAGGTCGGCGTCGTCGGCGCATGAGGCCAGATGATACGTGGGCATACCGTCAGAGCGGAGCAGGGCGAAGTCTTCGATATCCGCTCCGGCCTTCATCTGTTCGCCATACACAGCATCGGTAAAGCGAACCACCTGGCCGCCTTCGCGGGGCACGCGGAATCGGAGGGCAAAGGGCTCTCCGGCAGCGGCGCGGCCGTCGCTCTCTTGCCGGGATAGCTCGCGCATGCCTGGATTGAAGAGCCAGGTGCCCTGGGCGCCGGATTTTTCGCTGTCGCCGGTGTGGGCCGGAGTGAAGTCCCGGTAGGCGAGTCCCTTCTCGAAAATGGTCTCGGCCATGTGGCGGTGGAGAGCGCCACGATCGGACTGCTTGTACTCTTCGTCCCACCCCAGGCCCAGCCACTTGAGGCCCTCGAAGATCGAGTTCACCGAGGCATCGGTGTTGCGCTCGACGTCGGTGTCATCGAGCCGAAGAATCATGGTTCCGCCGGTGCGCCGGGCATATAACCAGTTGAAAATGAAAGTGCGGGCGCTGCCTACATGGAGAAAGCCGGTGGGCGAGGGGGCGAAACGGACGCGAGGTTTGGGGGAAATTGGAGCGTTCGGGGAGTTGGACATGATCGGGTAAACCTTTGATGGTACGGGCGATTTGAAAGCATCGTCAAGGCAGCGAGGCCTCGGCGACCAGTCCCAGGTCTCGCAGAGGCGGCGAGACCCGGGGCGCGCGGGAGAGTGAAAGCGGGCACCTGTACTTAAATCGTATTGTCATTTGGGGTACGGCTGTGAAACCATTGTAGGAGCGCCATTGCAGCAGCATTTCCCACCGCAACTGCGTCAAAGAAATTGGCCTGAGGTCTCTGCACAGATCCTATGAACAACGTCGTCATCACGACGGTATTGGTACCGGGCCTAGTTTCCCTTCTGCTTTTCCTCGTCTTTACGTATCTGTACGAGCAAAGCCGACAGCAGTATTTTCGGGCCTGGCAACTGGCTTGGGCGGCGTATTCCCTGCATTACATCCTGGACGCCTTTCCGGATTCTTCGGTCGCCTTTTTCGTAAGCGAACTGTTCCTGGTGGCGATGGCGTTGTGCATCTTCGTTTCCACACGAATGATGCGGGGACGTTCCCAGTTTCGCTGGTACGACGCCGCTGTGGGTGCGGTAGGAGTGGTCTTGGCGCTGCTCACATTGCATGGTCACATTGTGAATGGCGCCTTCCGACCTGACGTGCAGCCTTCCACGAGCCTGGGGCTGGGGCTGGCAGCCATTCTCCTGTATTGTTCGGCGGTATTCCTGCTGAACGGCCATCGGCGCAGGTCGCTCGCCTTTCAAGTGCTGGCGATTGCCTTGGCTCTTTGGGGCGTGCTGATGGGCGTGGGACAGCTGGAGAATCCGCTGATTGAGTCTTTCGGAAATGCCTTGCGGCTGTTTGGTCCTGCGCCGCAAATGTTGCTGGGTATTGCGATGGTGATGGTGCTGTTCGAGAACCAGCGAAACGCGGTGCAGGAGAGCACGCTGGCGCTGTCCACTCTAGGGGTTGACCCGGGCAACCTGTTATTTGCCGACGATCTGGTGCCCAACATGGAGGCTGCGTTGGAGCGGCTGCGTACGGCGTTGCACATGGACTGCGCGGCCATTGTGATCGGCGAACGCTGGCGCAGCCTGCTCCCTTCGGTGCAACAGGGTTTCTCAGAGAGCTTTCTGGAACAACTGGAAAGCAGCGGAGCGGGAGATTACCTGAGCGACC
>QHVR01000392.1 GCA_003223595.1 Acidobacteriota bacterium | reverse complement strand
CGATCGCTTCCCTACAGAGCGGATGCGCAAGTATTAGGAAAGCAGTTGCTGCGATGCGGTACGGCGGTTGGCGCCAACTATCGAGCGGCATGTCGTTCGAGGTCGAGAGCCGAATGGCTCGCGAAAATAGGAATAGTGCTTGAAGAAGCAGACGAATGGGTATTCTGGTTAGAGATGCTTTCGGATTGCGAAGTTGTGCCCTTAGAGAAATTGAAGTTATTAATCGGGGAAGCGCACGAACTGAGCGCGATCTTCACAGCATCACGAAGGACTGCGAAGTCGAACCGATAAATTACAAAATTACCCGATTACAAAATTACAAAATTTCCAATGCCAGACGTTAATCTCACAGTAGACGGCAAAAAGCTGACCGCTCCATCCGGCACCTTGCTCATTGAAGCTTGCAAGTCGGTCGGCATCGAAGTGCCCTCCTTTTGTTATTACCCCAATCTGTCTTTGCAGGGCGCGTGCCGCATGTGCCTGGTCAAGATCGAGAAAATGCCCAAGCTGCAAACTGCTTGCACCACGGTAATCAGCGAAGGCATGACCGTCACCACCGACAGTCCGGAGATTAAGCAAGCGCGCGAGTCCATGCTGGAGATGCTGCTCGCGAATCATCCGCTGGATTGTCCGGTGTGCGATGCCGGGGGTGAATGCGAACTGCAGGACATGACTTTCTCTTACGGCGCCGCCGAATCGAAATTCATCGACGCCAAGAATCACAAAGACGAGCAGCAGTGGTCGCCAATCGTCTTCTTTGACCGCCCGCGCTGCATTCTCTGCTACCGCTGCGTGCGTGTCTGCGGTGAGGGTATGGACGTATGGGCGCTCGGTGTCCAGAACCGAGGCGTCGGTTCTCTCATCGCTCCCAACAAAGAAGATCATCTCGAGTGCGAAGAGTGCGGCATGTGCATCGACATCTGCCCGGTGGGGGCTCTCACTTCAGGCGCCTACCGCTACAAGACGCGCCCGTGGGAGATGAACCACGTCGGCACGATTTGCACGCATTGCGGCGATGGCTGCAAGACCACCCTGGGTGTACGCCGGTCCGACACTGGAATGGAAATTGTGCGCGGCGACAATCGCGACAAGAGCGGCACTAATGGCGACTTCCTGTGCATCAAGGGGCGGTACGCCTTCGACTTCGCCAGCAGCGAAGAGCGCATTACTCAACCACTGATTCGTAAGAACGGCAAACTCACTCCCGCCACTTGGGAGGAGGCCTTTGGGTTGGTCGGCAAGAAATTCGTCGAAGTTCGCGACAGAGATGGCGGCTCCGCCATCGGCGTAATCGGCTCCAACCGCACCACCAATGAAGAAGCGTATCTGCTCTCGAAATTCGCGCGCACGGTGCTGAGGACGAACAACCTCGACCACCACCGCACCGCCGACTTCCCTGCTTTCGCTGCGGCGCTTCGCGGCAAAGCCAATTCAACGGCCAGCATGGTGGACATCTTCACCGCGCCGGCGATTCTGTTGATCGGCAACGATCCTACGAACCAGCATCCGCTGCTCGCATGGCAAATTCGCAACAATGTCCGCCTCCATCGCGCCAAGCTGCACGTGATCAACTCGCAGGACATTAAGCTGCACCGCCAGGCCACAACCTTCACCCAGGTTCCAGCAGGATCGGAAGGCAAACTGGCGGCCTTCTTGGGCGGCAACGACGCGGCCTCCGAGGCACTCGGATCCAGCAAAGATTCATGGATCGCACTCCGCGACAAACTCCGCAGCGAGCAGAATCTCGTCATCATTTTCGGTTCCGAGATCCGGGGCAATGACATCGCAGGGCTCGGAGCCTTCGGTTCTTCAATCCCTGGGGCGAAATTCGCCTGCCTCGGCGATTACGCCAACTCCCGCGGCGCCGCCGATATGGGTCTCTATCCTGATCTGCTTCCGGGCTATCACCCAATCGCCGGCAATAGTGCATTCCATCAAGAGTGGGGGGAAATTCCGCAGAGCGCCGGCCTCGATCTTCCCGGCATGATTGAAGCTGCAAAAGCCGATAAGCTGAAGGCTCTTTTGGTCATCGGTTCAAATCCCGTCGGCCGAATGAATATCGATCCCTTCGCCTTCTCCAAAGCTTTCGTCGTAGTGCAGGACATGTTCCTCACCGAGACCGCGCAGATGGCCGATGTGGTATTGCCCGCGGCGAATGCATACGAGAAAACCGGCACGTTCACCAACACCTGCGGCGATCTGCAGCTACTGAAAAAAGCGGGAGAAGTTTCGGGCACCAAGCCGGATTTCGAAATGATCGTGCGCATCGCCGATGCCATGGGACACGATGTTCGCAAGCTGGTTCCCTTCGGCGGTCCCGGTGTCCGCGCTGATATGGGGCAGTCGCGCGGCGCACAATCCGGTGGAGAAGAGCGGGCCGGGCGTGGCCCACAACCCTGAATCAATCGCCCCGTCCAACGACAGCCTGTTTACCTCGGGCACGTTGGGCCGCTACTCGCACGCATAGCATTCGGTCAATGAAGCTCACGAAATTAAACCTGCTGAAGTAGCGGCAGACTAGAATTCGCATTGAAGTAGTTAAGAGTGGATTTGCAATGAATGCACGCACCCGAAATGGTGCTTGAGAATAGCCCGGCGCTTCAGCGCCGGGCGAAAGCTCAAGACAGGCTGCGTCCCGTAGGGACGCCTGACATTTTGGAATGAAACTCCGAACCGGAGAGGAAGCCGCACGTTGCCAATCGGTCTTTACATCCTGGCGTCGGTCATCAAATCGGCCATTGTGCTGTTGGTTCTGCTTACAGCCGTGGCCTACACGGTTTGGCTCGAGCGCAAAGTCGTGGGGCACATGCAGAATCGCTGGGGCCCCACCCGCGTCGGACCGTTTGGCCTGCTACAGCCCGCTGCCGACGGCCTGAAATTTCTGTTTAAAGAGGATCTCACTCCGCCCCATGTTTATAAGCCGCTGTTCCTTGCGGCCCCACTGATCGCGGTCGTCTTCGCGCTGACCTCGATTGCGGTGATCCCGTTCGGCAACGACATCGAGATCGGCGGCTACACGATCCCGTTGCAGATCACCACCGACGTGAACACCGGAGTGCTCCTGATCCTGGGCGTGACCTCCATCGGCGTCTACGGCGTGGCGCTCGCAGGTTGGTCATCGAACAACAAGTACTCCCTGCTGGGTGGATTACGCGCCAGCGCTCAGATGGTGAGCTACGAGATTTCTCTTGGGCTCTCGCTGGTGGGCGTGCTGATCATGGCGGGTAGCTTCAGTCTGCGCGATATCGTGCACGCGCAGCAAGGGCATTTCTGGGGATTCATCCCCAACTGGAATATCTTCCACGGCCAGATCATCGGATTCTTCTGTTACCTGATGGCTGCATACGCGGAAACGAATCGCATTCCGTTCGATCTTCCTGAAGCCGAAACCGAACTCGTCGCCGGATATCACACGGAGTACAGCGCCATGAAATTCGCCATGTTCTTCATGGCGGAATACGCCAACATGATTACCGTAGGATGCCTCGCCACCCTGATGTTCCTGGGTGGTTGGAACGGCCCGCTCTTCGGACCTCCAGTCCTGCAGGCGATTCTTCCGGTGTTCTGGTTCGTCGCCAAAGTTTTCTGTTTTCTGTTTTTGTATATCTGGGTGCGCGGCACGTTGCCCCGCTTCCGCTATGACCAACTGATGGCATTCGGCTGGAAGTTCCTGCTCCCTGTCGCGCTGGCGAACTTGATCGCCACTGCAATCGGAGTGGCGTGGTAAGCAAAGAAGCTCTCAATTCTTGCTTCTCAGCTGCGAAGTACGGTGCGACTGAGAACGAAGTTTTGGTTTCTGAGCACTGAGAACTGGCAACTGAGAACTATGCTAAGCATTCATCTAATCCTGTTCCTGGCTTTCGGAGCCGTAGCCGCCGCAGGCGCCATCAACCTGCTGGTCCAGCGGCATCCCATCAATGCCGCTCTCTCGCTGATCGCCGTGATGGCCGCCCTCGCCGGCGAATACATGCTGCTCGGCGCAGAGTTTGTCGCTGCCGTGCAGGTAATCGTCTATGCCGGGGCGATCATGGTGCTGTTCGTCTTCGTCATCATGCTTCTCAATGCCGGAGTCGAAGAACAAACTAAGGGCAGCCGCGTCGCAATCGTGTTCGGCGTTCCCGGGATGTTGCTGGGCAGCCTCCTGATTGCCTGGGTCGTCCTGAAGCACTCGGGTACCGGCGACGTTGCCGTTGGAGCTCTGCCGGGCGCTCCCAATGTCATTGGCCAACTGCTCTTCCACGAATTCCTGCTGCCTTTTGAAGTTACTTCGATCCTGATCCTGATCGCCATCATGGGTGCCGTGGTCCTGGCCAGCAAGCCACCGGTCCCCGGCGGCGGACCCGCAAAGAAGGTGCAAGACTAAATGGTCCCAATTTCTTACTATCTCGTGCTGAGCGGCATCCTCTTTGCCTGTGGTGTGTGCGGATTCCTGATCAAGCGCAACATCATCACCATCTTCATGTCCATCGAGCTGATGCTGAACGGAGTGAACTTATCCTTCGTTGCTTTCGCGGCGCACTGGCATCAATTGGCCGGACAGGTCTTCGTTTTCTTCGTAATGGTCGTGGCCGCTGCTGAAGCCGCAGTCGGACTGGCCATCATCATCGCCGTATACCGCACTCGCGAGACTCTCAATATCGACCAAGTGAATTTGCTCAAATTATGACGCCGCCGAATCTCAATCTCTGGCTCATCCCGATCCTGCCCCTGGCGGGCGCCGCGGTCAACGGCTTCTTCGGGAAGAAATCTTCGCGACAAGCGGTGACCATTGTCGGATTGTTCTTCTCCGGCGCGGCTTTCGCCTGGGCGCTGGGCGTGGCATTCCGATTTTCATCTTTGGAG
>QHVR01000391.1 GCA_003223595.1 Acidobacteriota bacterium | reverse complement strand
GCTAGGGTCAGAAGCTTCATGGTTTCACCTGGGTCTTAACTTCCTATCTTAGTTGCCAAAACATTTACTGGTGAAGCTTGCGAATCCGCAGGTCTTTGCCTGCTCAAATGGCCTAAATAGTGACCAGCACGCGTGAATTATCGCCTACATCGGACGCGAGCTTTGGTGGCATGTGGAACGGCTTCTGCTGTGCTGCCCGATCCTGCACACTCAACTGCGAACCTGCCTGGGAAGACGGGGTCTTGGTGTATGGTGCCTGGGTCGACGGGTTTTGCGGGATGGTCTGCTGCGGTCTGGCGGTTAGGGGCGCTTGCGCAGTTTTTTGTTGGTTGGCGTTCGCTTTGGCGGCGGAAAGTTCTTTGCTGTCGCGCAACAACTCACGGATCAGGGCGCGTTGGGACTCGATGGTCTGACCCTGTTCCACAATCAGCATGGTCATGAGGGCATAGGAGATCAGGAACAGCACAGTCAGAAGCGGCAGCCATCCGTTCTTCTTGCGGGCGGCGGCCTCAATCAGCGGTGCTTCCGCGGATTCGATAGTCCCAAATAGGGTCGTCAAGGAGCGCTCCGGTCATTTGCCTCGGCCAGCAGGCAATCTCCTCAATGCACCCTGTGCGCCAATTTGTCCCAGTGTGGTAAACCCGCGATAGGTAAGCAGTTAGGTAACCATCGAGGCGGTAGAAAGTCATGCCGGAGTGCAACTCGCTGCACATTATGAGAACCCTTATTTGTGCGATCAGGGAGTAAGGCGCGGCGTGACGTCCGAAGCCCCGAATGTGGTTACTGCAGTTACCGGAAGCAAAGTGCCGGAGATGTTGCAAGCAACGTCTCTACGAAACTTATCTACAAGGTGGAAAACCGAACGCTATTTTCCTAGAACCAGCTTGGCGATGGTAGCCAGCTGCATGTTTGAGGTGCCTTCGTAGATCTTGCCGATCTTGGCATCACGCCAGTATTTCTCGACCGGGTAGTCCTTGGTGAAACCGTAGCCGCCATAGATTTCGATGGCCAGCGAGGTTACTCGTTCGGCGACTTGCGACGCGAAGAGCTTGGTCATCGCCGCTTCTTTCACAAAATTCACTCCCGCATCTTTCATCCGGGCGCAGTTGTAAACCATCAGGCGCGCCGCTTCCAGTTCGGTCGCCATCTGCGCAATCTGAAACTGGATGCCCTGGTTCTCCGCGATCGCCTTGCCGAACTGCTTGCGTTCCAGCGCGTACTTGCAGGCGAATTCCCACGCTCCGCGCGCCAGTCCCACCATCTGGGCGCCAATGCCAATGCGACCTTCGTTCAAGGTTTCAATGGCGATCTTGTATCCTTTGCCCGCTTCGCCGAGTACGTTTTCTTTGGGCACCCGGCAGTCTTCGAGAATCAGTTCGCAGGTGGAGGAGGCCCGAATACCGAGCTTGTCCTCCTTTTTGCCGACGCTAAATCCCGGGAAATCTTTTTCGATCAGAAAGGCCGTAATGCCTTTGTACCCGGCGCTGGGATCGAGCGTGGCAAAAAGCACGAACAGACCGGCTTCCTTGCCATTCGTGATCCACAACTTGCGCCCGTTGAGAACGTATTCGGATCCCTTCAGCGTGGCCCGTGTCTGCAGCGCAAACGCATCAGAACCGGAGCCCGCCTCGCTCAGCGCGTAGGCCCCGACGATTTCAGTTGCCATTCGGGGCAAGAAGCGTTTCTTCTGCTCTTCATTGCCCCAGCGCAGCAGGGCGTTGTTGACAAGCGTGTTCTGCACATCCACGATGACGCCGGACGACGCATCCACACGCGAACATTCCTCAACCGCCAGGATGGCCTCGAAGAACTTCCCGCCACTCCCGCCATAATGTTCCGGAATCTCGATGCCCATGAGGCCGAGCTGGAAAAAATCGTGAATGAGATCTTTTTCGAACACGCCTTTCTCATCCATTTCCTTCACGTGCGGGCGAATCTTCTCGTCCGCGAACTGTCGAATGTTGTCCCGGAAAAGGATTTCATCTTCGGTCAGAGTGGTCAGTGGGGTGGGCTGGGCAGCTTGCAGAGTCTCAGGCATAAACGCACCTTCGTCGCGGGAGTGGGCAGACGAGTAATGGTAGCACTTCCATCAGCGGGCGATGGGTGGGGCACTTCCGGTTCATCCTCCCGATCTGTTACTGTTTTCTGTTTGCCTGCGCCAGTGGTGATGGATGTCACTGAACTGCCAGGCGGCGCATGAAAGGATTCACTGCCGGGCTGGGAGAGGCTGCAAGCCTGGGCCTGCCACGGTTCGCGGCACGGAAAGGACGAGAGCGTGATCGTCGGAGTTCCGAAAGAAACATATCCGGGAGAACGTAGAGTTGCGCTGGTCCCGGCAGTCATCCCCAACATCACCAAGGCGGGAATGGAAGTGATCATCGAGAGTGGAGCGGGCGAGCAGGCGGGCTATCCCGATGCTGCCTATGTGGAGAAGGGCGCAAAGATCGTTCCCGACCGCGCGACCCTGTTCCGCAGCGCCGATGCGGTTCTGCAGGTGCTCTGCTACGGATCCAATGACGTCAACGGCAAGGATGATCTGCCGCTGTACAAATCCGGGCAGGCTCTGATCGGCTTCCTGCGGCCCTTTGGCAGTTTGGAAACGCTCCAGCAGATTGCTAAAGCGGGAGTGACGGCATTTTCCGTGGAACTCATGCCGCGCACGACCCGCGCACAGAGCATGGACGCGCTCTCTTCGATGGCGGCTGCCGAGACCTCGCCCCGCGTCTTCCCCATGATGACAACTGCCGCGGGCACGATTACTCCCGCGCGCGTCTTCGTGATCGGTGCAGGCGTTGCCGGATTGCAGGCGATTTCTACTGCGCGGCGACTGGGTGCAGTGGCATCCGCCTACGATATGCGGCCCGCTGCCAAAGAGCAGGTGCAGAGCCTGGGCGGACGCTTCATCGAACTGCCGATTGAAGCGCAGAATGCGCAGGACGCACGTGGGTACGGCACCGTGCAGGATGAAACCTTTTATGCGCGGCAACGCGAACTGCTGACCAAAGTTGTCGCCGAAAGTGACATCGTCATCAGCGCAGCTGTGATTCCGGGCAAGAAGTCGCCGGTACTGATTACCGCCGACATGGTCAAGGGCATGGCCCCGGGTTCGGTCATTGTGGATCTGGCGGCCGAGCGTGGCGGAAACTGCGAACTCACACGCATGGGAGAAACCGTCAAGGTCAAGGGTGTCTCGATCATAGGAGCGATTAACCTGGCCAGCAGCGTTCCTTACCATGCCAGCCAGATGTACGCGCGCAACCTGATGACGTTTCTTACCTACATGGTGAAAGAGGGCAAGCCGCAGTTGAACATGCAGGACGAGATCATCCGGGAAACCATGATCACCAGCGGCGGAGAGATCATCAACTCGCGGGTGCGAGAATTTTTCAAGCTGCCCGCGGCAGCGAGCGGAGACTGAAGGCAAGCAAAGGAGCGATGATGCCAGCGGATTTCATTTCCAATTTATATGTCTTTATCCTGGCCGGCTTCGTAGGATTTGAAGTCATCCGGCGTGTTTCTCCTCTGTTGCACACGCCACTGATGTCGTTGACCAATGCCCTCGATGCCATTGTGGTGGTGGCAGCCATCATCATTGCCGGGCGGCATGAAACAACGCTGACCACGGTCCTGGGTGCGATTGCGGTGGCGGCTTCGTTCAGCAACATGGTGGGCGGATTCGTGATTACAGACCGCATGCTGCGCATGTTCAAGTCCGGCAGGTCGAAACAATCATGAGCGGACTGGCCCTGCAGCAGTATCTCGATTTCGCGTACATCGCCGCGGTTGTTCTTTTCGTTCTTTCTCTCCGCTTTCTGAGTTCGCCCACTACGGCGCGCATGGGCGTGCTGTGCGGAGAAATCGGAGCAGCGCTGGCGGTCCTCGCCACGCTCTATAACCCCGAGGTGGCGCAGTACAAGTGGGTACTGATTCCTCTGATCATTGGTGCCGGCATCGGCGTCCCGCTGGGCCTGGTGCACATGACAGCAGTGCCGCAACGAACGGCATTGAGTCATGCACTCGGCGCGCTTTCCGCGGCCCTGATTGGCATTGCCGAGTACTACGTAGGAACGGCGCCCGTCACCCGCTTCCAGATGGGTGAGATCGGACTGGAAGTCATTATCGGGTCGCTGACGTTTACCGGCAGTCTGATCGCAGCGGGAAAGCTGCAGGAAATCCTGCCGCAACGACCGATTGTCTACCGCGGACAAAATATCGTCAGCCTTTCGGTGCTGGGAGCCGCACTCGCGTTGGCGGTCGCGCTCGTGGTGAATCCGGCAAACGCATGGCTGTTCCCCATCATGGTCATCGTGGCGCTCATCTTTGGCGTGCTGCTGGTGACGCCCATCGGCGGCGCCGACATGCCGACGGTCATCTCGCTCTTGAACTCTTACGCCGGCTTCTCAGCGGCTTTGTTGGGATTTGTTCTGAACAGCAAGGTGCTGGTGGTAGCCGGCGCTCTCGATGGATCCTCCGGCTTCATTCTGTCCGTCATCATGTGCAAGGCCATGAACCGCTCCTTCACCAACGTGATGTTCGGCGCGTTCGGGCAGGTGCAGACCTCGTCAGCGGGCGTCAAGGAAGAACGAGTCGTTCGTAGCGCAAATCCCGAAGAAGCCGCCTCCATTTTGTCCGCGGCGAACAAAGTGGTAATCGTTCCCGGATACGGCATGGCCGTCGCCCAGGCGCAGCATAAAGTTCGCGAGCTTTACGACGTGCTTACGAAAAAAGGGATCGATGTCCGCTTCGCCATCCACCCGGTCGCTGGACGCATGCCAGGGCATATGAACGTGCTGCTGGCGGAAGCTGACATTCCTTACGATCGCCTGATCGAGATGGATGAAATCAATGGTGACTTCCCGCAGACCGATGTCGCCCTCGTCATCGGCGCCAACGACGTGACCAATCCCGCGGCCCGCACCGATCAAACGAGCCCCATCTTCGGCATGCCCATTCTCGACGTCGACAAGGCTCATACGGTGATGGTGATCAAGCGCAGCATGAATCCGGGATTCGCGGGGATCGACAACCCGCTCTATTACATGAACAACAATCTCATGCTATTCGGAGATGCCAAGCAGTTCGTCGGCAGCATCGTGCGCGAACTGGGCGCAGGACATTGATTCGGGCGGAGTTGGTCGGGATCTGGGAGTAAACTGAGGATGGCTGATTCAGCGATGGCTTCTTCGAACAAGGTGATTTGCCGCGACCCCGACGTGCTGGGCGGAACTCCTGTGTTCTGCGGAACCCGCGTTCCTTTCCAGGCGCTGCTCGACTATCTTGAAGGTGGACAGACTCTGAATGAGTTCCTCGACGACTTTCCGTCGGTGAGTCGCGAAGCGGCTATTTACGCGTTGGAACACGCGAAAGCGCTGGTGGTCAGCGAATTGGGATGAGGCTGCTCCTGGACGAGTGCATTCCTCGCGGACTAAAGAACACTTTCCAGTCTCACGATTGCCGCTCCGTAATTGAGGAGGGGTGGGCAGGGAAAAAGAACGGCGAACTTTTGCGCGTGGAAAACTCTGGGTTCCAGGTCTTTCTTACGCTAGACCAGGGTTTCGAATATCAGCAAAACCTGACGTCGCGGGCTATCGCTGTTGTACTGATTCGAACAAAATCCAATCGCTTGCCCGACTTGCTTGGTCACATCCCAGAAATTCTCAAACTCCTTGCAACGATTCAGCCCGGCCAACTGGCCAAGGTAGGTTAACGAGCGCACTTATGAGAACTCTACTATCGCTGTCGGCGGTACTGTTCATCTCGGTTTTATCTTCCGCTCAATCGCAACCCCAGCTCAACCTGATGCCCATGCCGTCCAGCGTGCAGCAAGGCACAGGGCAACTGCAGATCAGCACGTCGTTTTCCGTAGCTGTCACGGGAACACA
>QHVR01000390.1 GCA_003223595.1 Acidobacteriota bacterium | reverse complement strand
CGGAAGCAGTAATCATGCCCAATGGGGAACGCTACTACCTCGACGCCACCCTCACTGATACCAACATCAAAGGGAGCGATGTGAGTTCCGAGGGACAGTTCAAAGGCTCAGCCCATGACCGCCGCGACACGATCGAGCAAGGCGGCGGAGCTGCAGGTGGCATGGTGATCGGTGGCTTGGCCGGCGGTCCTGCCGGCGTTCTGGTTGGCGGGCTCATCGGCGCTGGAGCGACCACAGGACACTGGCTCGCGAAACATCATTCCACGACCCTTCCCGCTGGAACCGAATTGACGCTGGAACTGAACCGGGCGCTGACGTTCAACGCCGCGGCAGCAACGGCGGCTCCGTCGGGCGGCAGCAAATAGATTTTTTTGGGACCGTGTAGAAGCCGGCTGCGAAAGCGTTCGGCTTGTTTGTTTCCCTGTGCCCCTCTGTGTCCTCTGTGGTTAGCTTTCTTCACCACAGGGGACACAGACGAACACAGGGATTTAAAACATCTCGAGCGCCATTACGCTCCGAACAGTAACTCCCCCTCGCTGACCACCTGCAGTTCGATCCAGCCCTCCAATGGCAGTGAGTCCACGGGAAGTCGGTTCTGCCACAGGCTGAAACGCAATCGCAGTTTGCTGGTCGCAGCCACTGCAGTCTTCCGCTCTGGAGTGGGAGCCGTGTTAGGAGTCGCGAGAAGCCAGATCAACGGGACCTTGAATTCAAAGTTCCGCAGCAAAGCCACTTTCACGTGCTCGTCCGGCTGCGCGCTGGAGGCCAATGCACGCTCCGCCGACCCGTTCTCGATTTTCCACTCCTTGAGCCGGCCCTCTTTGGCCGCAGCACTGACCCGCAGGGTGCGCCGGGGACGCGGTTCGCCGGAGGCCCACGATTCCACATTCACCACGATTTCGAAATCTTCAGCGGGAGGCTTGCCCGAAAAATCCAAACGGCCATAGAGATTCGTCGCGTCAATTCCCGCGTACACCGAATCCAGCAGGAATTGCTTTCCGTGCATGGCTCCAGCGCGGTGATCGGCCGTATAAATCGCCGCACCCATCCATTCGAAGTATCGCACCTTGTCCCCGGCGACTCGTGGATGGATGTATCCCGTCTGCGGCACAAACGAAGGCCGCACCTCCATGCCAGTGATGGGCTGAGCCAGGTAATCGGGAGCCGTCGCTCCCAGCGCCTGGTAAACGTTGGATAAGTGCTTGCGGTAAAGCTCATCAAAGTCGCGGTCGTTGGCCGAATGATGCTCTGGCCCGTACCACCAGTTCCAATCGCTGCCTTCCGCAATGAGGATCTCGTCAAAGGCGAGTTGCCGCTGCGCTTCGGACGCGCGGGCAGCATTGCGCGCGTAATAATCGCGGGCATGATGGAGGTAATCCCATGCGCGATTGTCCTCGGGAGCGCCAATCCACACGTTGAAGTTCGCATTGATCCACGAGCCAGGCACTAATGACTTGAGATGACCAAAATCTTTATGGCGCGCGATGGCTTCCGAGATCGTCACCGCTTCCAGACCGGGCTCGCGCTGCAGGCCGTCGTAAAAGCGCCGCAAAAATTCGCGTCCGGACTTCGGATAATATTCCCACGCATTCTCGCCATCCAGAATGATCGAGACTACAGCGTCACGGCCTTTATCCAGGACAGGCCTGGCCGCGTCCTTGATGTTGTTCATCAGGTGCCGCGCCGCGTCGGCAGGAGGCATTCCCGAATACACAAACCCGATCAGATCGGAAAGGGTATGGTCGCGGAAGACCAGGTGCATCGCGGTCGAGCCATTTTCGTAGCGGTAGATGTTATAAAGCTGGTCCGCCAAATTCCCCGGCAGACGCCCGTTTCCGTCGCGCGCGAAAAATAAACCAGTGCTTCGTCCCAGCACGCCTTCATCGGTCGCCATCCACTGCACACCCAGGCTGTGGGCGATCGCCAATGCTTCTTCAGAAACGCTGCCCTCCGAAGGCCACACGCCGTTGGGACGCACGCCAAAAACTTGCTGGTGCAGGTCGAGACCACGCCGCAGTTGCTCGCGCGCGTCTTCCGGATGTCGAAACCGATTTTGTGGCAGCGGCAGGCCAGGAGTGGAAACCGCGCCTGCGCTGGTATCGCAAAGCAGCGGCAGAATCGGATGGTAGAACGGAGTCGCGGAAATCTCGATCGAGCCCTTCTCCGCTGCCGCGGCGTGCGCCGGCAGAACCCGCGCCAGCAGTTCTCTTTCTCGCGCAATCACAAATTGTTGATCGTCGAGCGAGTAGTTATGCCCCTTGCGCACCAGGGCCGCAATTTCCTTTTCTTCCAGGAAAAATTCGTCGAACCACGCGATCTGCGACAGCACCTGCAGATCGGTAAAATCCTGCGGCTGAAAATAGCGCTCCGCGCGATCGGGATGGTTGCCGTGCTCGCGGAACCGCTCCCATAATTCTTTGTACCGGGGATAGCGCCCAATCAGATTTTGCGGATTCGCCTGAAACAGATACTGCAATGCGAACCGCCGCTCGTTCTCGCTCAACTCTTTGGCCGGTTTGGACGCCACTTCCAGAAAAGGATCCTGCGCGCTGCCCGCAACGTAGTCCTGTATCTGCGCCACGAGCGAGGGAACCAGGTTGAAATTCTGGTGCACGTGCGGGAACTCGTCCAACACTTTCACCATGCCGTAATAGTCCTTGAGGGCATGCAAACGCACCCACGGAAG
>QHVR01000335.1 GCA_003223595.1 Acidobacteriota bacterium | reverse complement strand
ACGGATTTCCGCGATCTTGATAACGACGGCTATCCCGACATCGTCATCGTTGCGCTCGACGGTGAAACCTTCCCGGTCTTTAAGAACACCGGCAAAGGAAGTTTCACGGAAGTCACGCGCGAGAGCGGGATGACGAAGCTGACTCTGCCCATGGCGGGATATTCTCCGATGATCGCCGACTTCGACAATGATGGATGGAAAGACATCTTCGTGTCCCGCGGGCACGTCCAGTCGCTGGCCTCGACCAATCTGAAGATCGAGCAGCCCAACACGGTCTTCCGCAATCTCGGCGGGATGAAGTTCGGGGCTCTCACCGGCGAGGCTGGCTTTGAGGCGCGCCCTCCGGCGCGGCATCGCGGGTCGGCGTTCGGCGACTTGAACGGCGACGGACGCCTCGACATAGTCGTGAGCGCGCTCAGTGCTCCGGCTGAAATCTGGATGAACCAGAGTCCGGGCAAGGACCACTGGCTCGAGTTCAAGCTGCAGGGCACGAAGAGCAATCGCGACGGCATTGGCGCGCGCATCAAGGTCGTGACCAAATCCGGCGCGCAGTATAACCACGTGACCTACAGCTGCGGCTATGCCTCCTCGAGCGCGGGGCCCGTGCATTTCGGTCTGGGTGCAAACGCGTCTGCGGACCTGGTCGAGATTCACTGGCCCTCAGGCACTGTGCAAACCCTGAAAGATGTGGCCGCCGATCACCTAATGCAGGTGAAGGAACCAGCGAAGTAAGACATCGGCCGCTGCCAAATCCCCGCTCTAAACGCCGCGAAGTACGCGGCGTTTAGAATGGGGCACCTTCACGTCAAGCTCGAAGCCAACCACAACTCAAAGGCTTCCACTCTCGAGCTAACCGCTCGGTTACGGAGTGGTCTCCCCGACGAAAGACTGGCACGAAACGTTCGGGTGCCAGTTTACGAATGCGCCATCCGGATTATCTTTCCACGCCCAGACATGCAACGTGTAAAACGCCGGAAGTCCGAAGCGGTTGGGCGCGGCGAAGTAGTGGAAGATCTGTCCCATGAGCTGCGGGGCGACGCCCGGATGCGCAGCATCCCAACTGCTGGCGATCACCAGGTAGTCCGCGCCCGTCAGCTTCACGCTGCCATCGGGCTGAGCCTCATAGAGCACGATCTGCGGACGGCTAACGTCGATGATGCCGTTCCCCACCAGCGTGTCATTTACATAATGGAGACCCATGGCGCCGAAATCGTCTCCGCTGACGCAGCCGAACTCCAGCCTGTATCCGGCGTTTTCGGCGGCCCTCACATCTTGAAAGCGCGCCGTCGCTTCCCGCACCGCCCGGACCAGGGCGCCACGCTGGCTCTTCTGTTCCGCGGTAACCGTTGCATGCTCATGAGCAGTTTGCGCCAGCGCGCTTAACGGGCAAATGCTCATCAACACGAGAGCGATCGCGGAACACTGCAATTGTGTCGCGAAGTGTCTGAATTTCGTGGGAACTTGTGGAGTAGTCATTGAAATCGTCTCCTGTTTGTAATTTTTATTTACCAGCAGGGCCGACGCTCGCAGCGCTAGGCAGCCGTAGCTGTTGAGAATCCTCCCCTTAGCGCGTCTTCTCGCCCCTGGATTCCGTCTTAAGAAACGTCGCCGGAGAGCGTCCAACCTTGCTTGGTGATGGAAACTTACGAGGATTCCGCGCGAGAGTAACGAAGGATGAGCGAAGAAAGGCCAAAATCCGCGCGAGAGGGCGCCGCTCCCCCGTGCACCCATTCTAAGCGCCGCGTGGTTTTCGACCTTAGATTGGGGATTTGGAAAACGTCGCTTACGGTAGCAGAATCCGTGTCATCGCCGGCATCTGTGGCTGTGAAGTATGTTTCTGACGTGCGTTCACTTGTTCCACCTGGAGGATGGTCGCGCACACCTGGGGGCTTCGCCTACGGAATGTCGGCAGAGTTACCTTACCGCAAGGGAGTGGGATACCAGTAATAGCGCCCGTTAGTCTGACGGTGAGCCTGAAAGCGAAATGCTTTGGATTGAGAAATGGGGAAAAACCAAAACTTATATCGCACCACGATGGCTAGATCAGATCCTTCAAAAGGTCCCGCTAACTTGAAAATATCAGATGGGGTCACGGCATACTGCTCATCCATTCGAAGCGTGTGATGCTCCCACTTTGAACTAAAGAAGAAGCCCAAGCTGCTCTCCACGACTTCATCATTAACGAGCCAGCCGCCATTAACGGGCATTCTGACCGGAGCTACCCCTAGTCGAATGTCGGAGAGAGGAAATATGTTTCCGTTCGTAACTGTAAATGCTGACGAGAATGGATTCTCAACATCGACAGGTTCAGAAGCTGACACGGAAGGGCGCGGAAGAAACGATAGCAGTCCTAGCAGACCCATTCCAAAGCTGGCGAGGGCCAGACCGCGTCTCAGGAACAAACCCCAGTTCAATTCCACCGCTTGTTTCGAAAGGTTCTTGCGTCTGGGCGTTTTTAGTCCTCGGTTTGACATGGGACCCAGAACACCCCCAGTGGCGTCTGCACGCCAATGGCGCATCTCAGCCCAATGCTACCCTCAAAGTGCGAAGCGGCAAGTTACTTAGGCATCATTGCTGTGAATTTGTTTGTGCTGCGTTCTGATTAGGAAAACAATGGCTGGAAGCTTCCTGTTAATCGAGAATTAACTTAAAACGCGGAAGGTGGGCCGGGGTAGGGTGCGCTGAAACTCCGTGCTCATCACCAGCTTGGAATATCAGGAACAATTCGGGCGTGATTTGGCTCCTACTTTAATCCAAAGAGCGCTCGTCTTTATAACGAATTCGGGGCCTCGTCCCAACTTGGAAGCAACAAAAGAAACGGCCGACGTAGCCACAGATTCACGCAGATCAACACGGATTTTTCTGGCACGGACTCAGACGGCTTTAGAACGAATTCGCAACCGTCGCGCGCCTCGTGCCAATTGGAATTGATAAAAAAGGCACGGCCGAAGCCGTGCCCGATAGCAATCCGTGTTGATCCGCGTAGATCTGTGGCTTAGTCCCGCACCCCGTCCATGAAAGCGCGGAGTTTGCGGGAGCGGCTGGGGTGGCGCAGCTTGCGCAGGGCTTTGGCTTCGATCTGGCGGATGCGTTCGCGGGTGACTGCGAAGCTCTGCCCGACCTCTTCCAAAGTGTGCTCGCTGCCGTCTTCCAGACCGAAGCGCATCTTGATTACTTTCTCCTCGCGCGGGGTCAGCGTGCGCAGGACCTGTCCTGTCTGGTCCTTCAGGTTCACGTTGATCACCGCTTCGGCGGGAGAAACTACGGCGCGGTCTTCGATGAAGTCGCCGAGGTGCGAATCTTCTTCTTCGCCGATCGGAGTTTCGAGCGAGATCGGCTCCTGCGCGATTTTGAGCACCTTGCGCACTTTCGCCACGGGAATGTCCATGCGCTTGGCAATCTCTTCCGACGTGGGCTCGCGTCCCAGTTCCTGCACCAGTTGACGCGACGTGCGGATCAGCTTGTTGATCGTTTCGATCATGTGCACTGGAATACGAATCGTTCGGGCCTGGTCGGCAATGGCGCGGGTGATGGCTTGGCGAATCCACCACGTGGCGTACGTCGAAAACTTGTAGCCACGGCGGTATTCGAATTTGTCCACGGCCTTCATCAGGCCGATGTTGCCTTCCTGAATCAGGTCGAGGAACTGCAGCCCGCGGTTGGTGTACTTCTTCGCGATTGAAACCACAAGACGGAGGTTGGCCTCGATCAGCTCGCGCTTGGCCTGCTCCGCGTCCATGTCGCCCTGGATGATCTCGCGCTGCGTGCGCTTGAGCTCCGGGAAGGACACTCCGGTTTCGAGTTCCAGCTTTTCGACTTCGCCGCGAATGGCGCGCGACTGGCGCCGGTATTCCTTTTTCTGCTCTTCGCTGCGTGTGGCATCGGCCTTGCGCTCGAGGTTGTTCGCCTGGCGATCCAGGGAGCGCATGCCGTCCACAGTTTTGTTGAGCCGCTCGATCAGGCGCTTGCGCTCGGCATTGGTGAAACCGAGCTTGCGCAGCGCGATGGAAACGGCGACTACCGCGCGAGCCAGCTTGCGACGGGCGCGGCGGTGGTCTTTGGGCTTTTTCTTTTCGGAAACTTCCTTGAACTTCTCTTCGAGGACCTGGGCCTTTTTGTACAGCTTGGCCATATCATCGATTTTTCCGGTGAACTCATTGAGGCGGTTCTGCAGGATCTCGTCGGTGATCTCTTCTTCGTCGAAGGTGACCACTTCCTTGATCGAGCGGACGTTCTTCTTGAGATCCTCGCCCAGGTTGAGCAGTTCGCGGATGACGATGGGCGACCGCGATAGCGCTTTCAGGACGCGAATCTGGCCGCGTTCAATGCGCTTGGCGATTTCGACTTCGCCTTCGCGCGTGAGCAGCGGCACGGTTCCCATCTCGCGCAAGTACATGCGGACGGGGTCGTTGGTTTTTTCCAGCGCTCCGGGGGTGAGGTCGAGTTCGACGTCCTCCCCTTCTTCCAGCTCGTCAAAGCCTTTTTTGTCGATTCCGGCGGAAGGCAGCTTGGGGCCTTCCAGGACATCGATACCCTGGGTACCGATGGTGGTCAGCAGATCGTCAAGGTCTTCGGGACTGTGCACGTCATGCGGTATGAGGTCATTGACCTGGTCATACGTGAGATATCCCTTCTCTTTACCTGTGTCGATCAGCTTTTTAATGTCGTCGTACTTGTCGTCAAGAGCCAAGAGGTGTCCTTAAACTGTCAACTCCGCTCCACAGGAGCGTGTGGTAAATTTTCTAAAAAGGTGGGAATGTGGGTCTAGCGGGATTGTGCGCCTAGCACAAACCTATTGAGTTTAGCACGGAAGTGCTTACCCGTCTATCGGTTGCCCGCCGGATCGTTCCCGCAGCCCGCCTAACTGCAGATTTCCTTAATACTTAGATGGTTTCGGGGAGCAAATTGTTTCACGCTGTTTTCTGGGATTTGAAGCTCTGCCCGGGCCACAGGGCCTGAAGCCCCCCTCTTCATTGAGCGCTTACGCCGACCCTAAAAGGGCCGCTCTTCCAGTGTCTACGACGCCCTCGTTCGCAGGGCGCGCGCACTATGCACCATCGTCAGGCGGCCGCTCCTGAGGGGTCTCGCAAGGCGCGAGTGATGCGCTCGAGTTCGGAGAGCAGCTGTTTGAGGCGGTCGCGATCGGCGGCGACATCGGGCTTTTTGAGCTGCTGCTGGACGCGCTCCTGCTCGCGTTTCAAGTGAATGCGGCGCAGGGCGCGGACTGCGGCTTCCAGAACCTCCGGGGTCAGTTCCTCCTCTTCATGGATCAGAATTGTGGCCAGCAGGCGGCGATCGCTTTCGCTGGCCGGAATCTGGAGAACGTCTGCGGCGTCCGCGGGCGCGTTGAGCAGGGATTCGGCAAGGCTTTCGCTGGAGAGGCCGCGGTGCAGGCCCTCGTTTGCGAGAACGTAGGCGGCCTGACGGGCGGGATCGAATTCTTCTTCTGCGCCGTCGCGGGCGGAGAGGTGCTCTTGGTTGGGCTGGATCTGGCGAGCGGAAGCGAGGGCGCGGATCAGGACTTTTTCGGCCTCGGTGACTTGGGATTGCGGCGGAGCTTTGACCGCGGCAGTCGAACGCGTGCTGGCCGCGTGGCGCAACTCCTGTCGCAATACTGACGAATCGATTTGCAGCTTCTGGGCGATCTCGTGGGCGAGTTCGTCGCGGACAATCCGGCTGGGGATTCGCTGAATGTGCGGCAGAAGATAGTTCACGGCTTTGACTTTGCCTTCGGCACTGCGGAGGGGAAACAGGGCGCGGGCACGCTCGATGAGGTAATCGAAATATTTCTGGGAATGGCGGAGGGCCTCGCCATAGGATTCTTTGCCTTTGCGGCGGATGTAGAGGTCGGGATCGAATCCCTGGTCGAGCGTGAGAACTTTGATTTGGAATTCTTCTTCCACCAGCAGGCCGAGGGTGCGCTCGGTGGCTTTGGCTCCGGCAGTATCGGGATCGAAGTTTACGACTGCATTTTTGCTGAAACGACCGAGGAGCTTGGCTTGGAGTTCGGTGAAGGCGGTGCCGCTGCTGGCGATCACGTTGTGGAATCCGGCGGCGTAGACGGAGATGCAATCCATCTGGCCTTCGACGAGGATGGCGTAATCGAATTTCTTGATCCACTCTTTGGCGAGATCGAGATTGAAGAGGACGCGGCTTTTGGAGTAGATCGGAGTCTCGGGGGAGTTGAGATATTTGGGGCCGGATTTTTCGTCGGTGGAGAGGGTGCGTCCGGTGAAGGCGATTACTTTGCCGGCTTCGCTGGAGATGGGGAACATGACTCGATTGCGGAACTTCGAGTACATGGCGGAGAGCGGTGAGCTATGAGCACTGAGCTGCGAGCGGTCATCCCGCTCGTCAGCTTGATTGCTCATTGCACGGCGCTCATGGGTCGCCGCTTCCTTCCAGGAGAAAAGGCCGCTTTCCCTGAGGACTTCTTCGGCGAATTCTCCTTTTAGGCGATCACGCAATAAGAAGCCGGAGTCTGGGGCGTAGCCTATGCGGAACTTCTGGATCATTTCTTCGTCCAGGCCGCGTCCCGAGAGGTATTCGCGGGCGCGGGCGCCTTCGGGGCGGCGTAGGCATTCCTGAAAGAAAGCTACGGCGCGCTCATGGACATCGAGAATCTGGCCGCGAAGCCGGGCTTCTTTGGCTTCGCCTTCGCTGGCGTAGGTCGCCTTGGGGAGTGGGACGTTTAATTTCTGCGCGACCAGGCGGACGGCTTCCGGAAAGGTGACGTTGTCGATTTTCTGAACGAAGGTGAAGACGTCTCCGGAGACGCCGCATCCGAAACAGTGAAAGAACTGGCGCGTGGCGTGAACGGAGAAGGATGGAGTCTTCTCGCCGTGGAAGGGACAGAGGCCGGAGTAGTTCTGGGCTCCTGCTTTCTTAAGCTTGATGTAATCGCCGATGATGCGGACGATGTCCGCCTGCTGCTTGAGGGTGTACGCGAAATCGCCGGGGTTCGCCATGGATGGAGGTTTCCATTGTCAGGTAGACGAGGGGTAGTTGGAAAGTAATTGGAAACGCGATCAGCGATCGCGGTGCGGAAAAGCTGTGGAATTTGCGGGGTAATCGGTTGACGGCGGAGGAAAAACAAGCCTCACAGAAGAAAAGGACGGGTCGCGGCGCAACCTCGATTTCTTACGCTCCCTGTTACACTTCGGCGGCTCACGGCTCTCTGGGTCCGGTAAGCAAGGAGAGGATCGTACAGATCTGATTCCGAAAAACTTTCACAATGCCATCCCCGCAGGTATCGTGGAGTTCGCACCAGCTCTCGGGAGGAGCATGGAATGAGCTTTCCACGCCGGCAACTACTTCGAATCTTGTCCTTCGCTTTCGGGTCCAGCTTGATTCTGCCCCGGATCGAATTACCCTTGGCGGCGCAGAACCCCGCAGCGCCAGCGACTCCAGTTCCGCCCGCAACGCCCGCTGCTAAACCTGCATCAGGAGGAACGCAAATGGAAAAGGTAGCCGGAATCGGAGGCTTTTTCTTCCGCGCTCATGATCCCAAAGCTTTGGCGACCTGGTACCAGCAACACCTGGGGATCGCGCTCACCCCCACCACTGAGGGTGGAACCGTTTGGCAGCAAGAGGCCGGACCGACCTCGTTCAGTCCCTTTCCGCAGACCACCAAATATTTCGGAGATCCCAACAAGTCCTGGATGGTGAACTTTCGCGTGCATGACCTCGACAAAATGGTAGCCCAGCTGCGAACCGCAGGAATCGAGGTCAAAGACCCGGAATCCTATCTCCACATTGGCCGCTTCACTCGCCTGCAAGACCCTGAGGGAAATCCCATCGAACTCTGGCAGCCTGCATAAACCTCCGCAACTCTCCCGCGTCTAACACTCCAGCCCCTGCGCACCGAATTCAAAGGAGAATTCAACATGCGACCTGCCCATGCCCTCCTTGCCCTCACCCTTCTCGCCAGCGCTTCTGTCGCGCACGCCCAGACGCAGCCCTTGCCGCCGCCCACATCGCTGGCTTCCATGGTCGATCGCGACATCACCGCCGTCGAGAAGCAATTGGTGGACGCCGCCGAGGCCATGCCCGACGACAAGTTCAACTTCACTCCCGAGAGCCTGACCATTTCCGGGGACGACTACAAGGGCGTGCGCTCGTTCGCCGTGCAGGTGAAGCACGTGGCCTCGTCCAATTATTTCATCTGGTCGCCGATCACCGGCGATGCAGTGCCTGCAGCCATCAAGGACGGCAACGGCCCGGCGGACATAAAGACCAAAGCCGAGATCCTGAAATTCCTCAAGGACTCTTTCGCGCTGGGTCATAAGGCGGCCGCCACCCTGACTCCGGAAAACATGCTGCAGCCGGTGGGAAAAGGAAAATCCCCGCGCCTCCGCCTGGCGGAATTCGGCGTGGCGCACGCCTACAACCACTACGGACAGATGGTCGAATATCTGCGCATGAACGGCATCGTGCCGCCGGCCAGCCGTGGGAAATCCGACTGATC
Source organism: Acidobacteriota bacterium (assembly GCA_003223595.1). Taxonomy (GTDB): domain Bacteria; phylum Acidobacteriota; class Terriglobia; order Terriglobales; family Acidobacteriaceae; genus Sulfotelmatobacter. The sequence continues at coordinate 1,368 of QHVR01000335.1, read as the reverse complement.
CCGACCGACTTTGGCCATGTTTGGCTGTTGACGCCCCGCTTGCGTGCGTCCTACTGTCTCCCGCATGACAAAAACCGAATATCTCACCGAATACGACGCAATCGTCAACACCGTGCAGCTCTACATTGACGGAAGCAAACAGGGCAAGAGTGCGCTCATGCGTCCTGCCTTTCACCCCGACGCTTCTTTCTTTGGTTACGCCGGGGAACAACTGGCTGTCGGAACCAAGTTTTTGTTCGACTGGATCGACAAGAATGGTCCCGCTCCCAAGATCGAGCCCCGGGTCGTGAGTGTGGACATCCTCGACTCCATCGCCGTGGTTCGTCTCGAAGTTGCCGGATGGTCGGGCAATTTGGCGGGCTCGGGCGTTCGCATGTCGGATCTGTTCACGCTGCTAAAAATGCCGGGCGGATGGAAGATCGTCCAGAAAGCTTTTCACTGGCATGCCTGAACTTGCAAGTTTGGCGGCGTGGGGGCAACATAATGTTCCGCGGGGAGGCCTCAACATGCTTGAGCGGAACATCCCACAAAAAACCCTGGAGTCCTGGAAGCAGATCGCCGCCTACCTCGACCGCAGCGAACGCACCGTCCGGCGCTGGGAAGCGAGTGAGGGACTTCCCGTCCACCGCCGCGAGCACGAGAAGCAGGACACCGTCTTCGCCTTTCGCCACGAGATCGAAGCCTGGAGCCGTCTGCGCACCAGGTGTTCCGGCACACCCGCGACCGAAGCTGAAGGTCTCCCCCGTGCCAATCCGTCCAGCAATACTTATCTCCTCGAGCATGACGCCATTACTCGCACCATGCACTGCTACATCGCAGGTGCTCGCGCGGGCGACGGCGATCTCATGCGCCCCGCCTTTCATCCTGCCGCAACCATGTCCGGTTACTGTCAAGGCGTCGAATACAGTGGCTCCATTGAGCACGTCTTCAAATGGGTCACCGAGAACGGACCGGCCCCAAATATCAATCCTCGCTTTGCCCGCATCGAAATCATCGAGAGCATCGCGGTCGTGCATCTGGAAGTGCAACGCTGGTCAGGCAAGCTGGCCGGCGCCAACGCGCGAGCCTCGGACGTATTCACTCTGCTGAAGTGCAACGGCGAGTGGAAGATCACTCATAAGCTCTTCCACTGGCACGACCAGTAGGACTGCAAAGCCCAGTTCTCAGGAAGTAGCAGCCGCGAAGCGGCATAAGAATACAGCCCACGGCGTAAGCCGTGGTGCCAAATCCAAGCGTAAACAAGCCCGGAGGGGCGAAAGAGCAGCCTTCACGCAGCTCCGCTTCGCGTGAGCAAAAGATGAACGTGACGCGTTGTCTATGTGTAGGGGCGGACGCCTTCGTCCGCCCTGCCCGCGGCGCAACCGCCGA
>QHVR01000491.1 GCA_003223595.1 Acidobacteriota bacterium | reverse complement strand
CGTCTATGCCCGCCGCACACCGTGGTACACCCAGACTGACTTGCAGCTCACACATGCGTTCAAGGTCAACAAGAACAACGAAGCGCAGCAACTGTCCTTCAGCGCAACCGCGATCAACGTCCTCAACCAGCATGCCGTCGTCGCGGACTGGGCAGGGCTCAATTCACAGTTCACCCCGAATTCGTTTGGGCAATTCTCGATTTTCACGGGTGCACCGTTCTACCAGCAATTTGAGACCGGTTACAACCCGCAGGCGGTGGCAACGAGTAGCCCCGTACTCCTAAACTCGGCATACGGTCAGCCGAACCAGTGGCAAATATCACGGAGCTTCCGCGTCTCGGCAAGATTCACCTGGTAGGTTTGTGTCGCTTCAATCATGGGGGCCGGGTTTCCGGCCCCTTTTGTTTTGGGGGGCGCAGTGCGTAGCGGGATGTGTGGCGAATACTTGGCGAAAGTCCGTTTTCGAACTAAAATAACTGGATGCAGTCGGTTCCTTCCTCCCTGGCGTGGGCGCACCCTCTGGTGGCCGAGTGGTTTGTGTCGCGCTTTGGGACTCCTACGGAGCCGCAGGAGCAGGGATGGCCTCACATCCTAGCTGGGCGCACTACGCTGATTTCGGCGCCTACGGGGTCGGGGAAAACTCTTGCTGCATTCCTGGCTTGCATTGACCGGCTAGTGCGCAAAGCGCTGGCGGGCGACCTTTCCGATCGTACCGAAGTCCTCTATGTGTCTCCGCTGAAGGCGTTGGGGAATGATATCCAGAAAAACCTGGAGATTCCGCTGGGGGAGATTCTTGCCCTGGCCGGCGAACGCGGATTGCTGATGCCCGAAATTCGTACGGCGGTGCGCACCGGCGACACGCTGATGCCAGAACGGCGGGCCATGCTGAAGCGGCCTCCGCACATTCTGGTGACGACTCCGGAGTCGCTCTACATCCTGCTCACTGCGGAGAAGAGCCGGGCAATTCTGCGCGATGTGGAAACCGTGATCGTCGACGAGATTCATGCAGTCGCCGATGACAAGCGCGGGGCGCATCTGGTGCTGTCGCTCGAGAGGTTGGAGGCGCTGACTTATCGGGCTCCCGTGCGGATTGGGCTCTCGGCTACGCAGAAGCCGATTGAGGAGGTGGCGCATTTCCTGACCGGGACGGGGCGGCCGGATCCTGTGATCGTCAACGTTGGCCACAAGCGCAAGCTCGACCTCGGCATCGAGGTGCCGCCGATGCCGCTGGGGCCGGTCGCTTCCAACGAGCTGTGGGACTCGATTTATGACCGGCTGGCGCAGTTGGTCGCTCAGCACCGGTCGACTCTCGTGTTTACCAATACACGGCGCATGGCGGAGCGTCTGGCGCATCATCTGGGCGAGCGGATTGGGGAAGAGAACGTTGCGGCGCATCACGGAAGCTTGTCGCGAAAGCTGCGACTGGCGGCGGAAAGAAAGCTGAAAGAAGGACAGGTTCGGGTGCTGGTGGCGACGGCGTCGCTCGAGTTGGGAATCGATGTGGGCTTCGTGGACCTGGTGGTACAGATCAACTCTCCGCGCTCGATTGCCGTCGCCCTGCAGCGCGTGGGGCGCTCGGGACACTGGCGCGGGGCGGTGCCGAAAGGACGTTTCTTTGCCACTACTCGCGATGATTTGATGGAATGTGCCGCGCTGGCGCGCGCCATCAAGCTGGGCGATCTCGACCGGCTGATCATTCCGGATGCTCCGCTCGATGTGCTGGCGCAGCAGATTGTGGCGACGTGTGCCGCGGCAGGGAGCTCGGCGGGATCGCTCGCGGAACCCGCGGCAAGCGATGGACAGGCCACAGAGTCGGCCGCGCCACAGGTGAGTGCAGATGCCTGCGACGAGGACGCATTGTTTGCCATGGCGCGGCGGGCTTATCCATATCGCGACCTCGAACGAAAAACGTTCAACGAAATTCTGGAGATGCTCTCCGAAGGCATAGCGTCCCGCAGAGGGCGCTATGGGTCTTATCTGCATCGCGATCGGGTGAACAACAAATTGCGAGCGCGGCGCGGAGCACGGTTGGCTGCGATCACCAGCGGGGGCGCGATTCCCGACAATTCGCTTTACACCGTGGTCGCGGAACCCGATCAGGTTGTGGTGGGCACGGTGGATGAGGATTTCGCCGTTGAGAGCAATCGCGGCGACATCATGCTACTGGGGAATACCTCGTGGATGATCCACCGCATTGAGACCAATAATGGGCGCATGCTGGTGCAGGATGCGCATGGGGCGCCTCCGAGTGTGCCGTTCTGGCGTGGGGAGGCTCCGGCGCGGACTCATGAACTCTCGCTGCACGTTGGCGAGTTGCGGCAGAAGATCAG
>QHVR01000334.1 GCA_003223595.1 Acidobacteriota bacterium | reverse complement strand
CGTCTTTATCGCCGCGCCCCGACACATTCACAATCACGACTTCGGACTTCTTCATGCGAGGCGCGCGTTTGATGACCTCGGCCACAGCATGCGCCGACTCCAGCGCCGGAATGATGCCTTCGGTTCGAGCCAGCACAGTCGTGGCTTCCAATGCCTCTGCGTCGGATGCCGGGACATACTCCGCCCGCCCCGCATCGCGCAATGCCGCGTGCTCCGGCCCAATCGAAGGATAATCCAGCCCCGCCGAAACCGAATGCGTCAATGCAATCTGACCGCCGGAATCCTGCAGCACGTAAGAGTACGTTCCCTGAAGAACTCCCGGTGATCCCCCGCGAAAACGGGCTGCATGATCGCCCAGAGTCTCACCACGCCCGCCGGCCTCGACTCCGATCAGGCGCACGCTCTCGTCCTTTATGAACTCGTAAAACGCCCCAATCGCGTTGGAACCACCGCCCACACACGCGATGATAGCGGTGGGGAGTTTCCCCTCAGCTTTCAGGATCTGCGCTCGCGCCTCGCGTCCAATCACGCGATGAAAGTCGCGCACCATCGTGGGATAGGGATGAGCCCCAAGCACGCTGCCCAGCAGATAATGTGTCGTGCGCACGTTCGTGACCCAGTCGCGCATGGCCTCATTGATAGCGTCTTTCAATGTCCGCGATCCGGATTCGACTCCACGCACCTCCGCCCCCAGCAAACGCATGCGGAAGACATTCAGTTCCTGCCGCCGCATATCCTCGGTGCCCATGTACACGACGCACTCGAATCCCAGGAGCGCGCACACCGTAGCGGTCGCCACCCCGTGCTGCCCCGCTCCAGTCTCGGCAATCACGCGGTGCTTTCCCATGCGCTCAACCAGCAATCCCTGCCCCAGGCAGTTGTTGATCTTGTGCGCGCCAGTATGCAGCAAGTCTTCGCGCTTGAGGTAAATCTTCGCGCCGCCCAGTTTCTGTGTCAGCCGCCGCGCGAAAAATAAGGGAGTAGGACGTCCGGCATAAGTGCGCAGCAATTCGTCCAGACGCGCCTGGAATTTCTTGTCCTTCCGAGCCCTGGCGTACTCGCGCTCCAATTCATCGAGCGCAGCCATCAAAGTCTCAGGCACATACCGGCCGCCATAAACGCCAAAGCGTCCAGCCTGATCGCTAGAAACGGAAGCAGAAGTCGACGAGGAACGAGGGTGCCCCCCTCTACGTGCTTTTCGTAGAGTGGGGATTTTGACTCTAGAACTCCGAGGAACCGTAGCCATCCCTAGTCCGCCTTCCGATCTGCTTCTCGCACCGCGCGCACAAACGCGCGCACCTTCTCGGGGTCTTTCTTTCCAGGCCGAGCCTCCACACCTGAGACCACATCCACGCCCCAAGGCTTAAGAATGCCTAAAGCCGTGGACACATTGTCGGGCGTGAGACCCCCTGCCGCGACCACATTCCCCCGTGCCTTAATGTTTTTCAGGATGGGCTCTGACGTACGCCAGTCGAAAGTCTTTCCCGTCCCGCCGAGTTTGGAACCGTTTCCTGAGTCGATAAGAAAAGCGTGAACGACATCCGGACGCCACCTCATCGCCCACCCGTCTGGATTTTCGCGAACCATTGAAATTGCCGCAAGAACCTTCAACTCCGGTCGCCTCTCCTTCACCATGTCCGCAACTCGCGGGTCCTCGTGATCACCATGCATCTGAATCGCGGTCAGGCCGGTACGCTCTGCCAACTCGCAAAGCGTGTTCTCTGCCTGATTCACGAAGACACCCACCTTCTCGATTTCTTTGGGCAACTCTTGCACAATCTGCCGCGCGGTTTCCGTGCTCACGCACCTCGAACTCTTTTCATAAAACACGAATCCGACCGCATCCGCTCCCGCCTCCACCGCAGACAGTGCGTCCTCCAGATTCGTCATCCCGCAAACCTTCACCCAAGTCATAAATAATCATCGATGCGCGAGGACCCGGGCTTCAGTGAGCACTGGATACCGGGGCACGGAGTCCAGGTCCTCCCATCAACTCCCGCAATGCAGCACCGGGACGATCCGCCCGCATCAGCGACTCGCCTACCAGAAACGCGTGATAGCCAGCCGAGCGCAACAGGTTCACATCCTGAGCGGAATGAATCCCACTCTCGGCCACGCGGATAACATCACCGCGAAAGTGATCTGCCAGCGCGATTGCCGTCTGCAAATCAACCTTAAAACTGCGCAGATCCCGCGTATTCACCCCAATCAAGTTACATCCGGCTTCCAGAGCCCGATCCAGTTCCTGACGGTCGTGCACTTCGCAAAGCACATCGAGACCATGCGACCGGGCCGAAGTCGAAAGGGACATCAACTGTTCCTGCGACAGCGCCGCCACGATCAGCAACACCGCATCCGCCGCGTTCGCCCGCGCTTCCAGCAACTGAAATTCATCGACAATGAAATCCTTGCGCAAGCAGGGAATCGCCACTGCTGCCGACGCCCTCTGCAGATTCTCGAGCGATCCCTGAAAGAATTCCTCGTCCGTTAGCACGGATAAAGCTGCCGCACCCGCTTTTTCTAACTCTCCCGCTAGCGCAACCGGACTGAAGTCGGCGCGGATTAGACCTTTCGAGGGCGACGCTTTCTTCAACTCCGCAATGACGGCGATACCCTCTTGGCTGCGAGCTGCCAACGCCCGCCGAAAGCCGCGCGGAACATGCGTTGCGGCCTGGCGCTCCAAGGCGCGCAAGTCGGCCGCGCTCTTGCTCCGAGCCACCCGGCGACGCGTCGCCGCCACAATTTCGTCCAGAAATGCAGCCATACCAAGAGCACCCACAACTCAGGGGAATCCTCCGATTATACGGGAAGCGCCCGTCTCCACTTGTCTTCAGCGCGCCTTCAAGGCCGGAACGAGTAGGTGTACTTGATGACAAAGCGGTGCTCGTAGAACTGCTGCGGAGTCACCGCCGCCAGGCTCGCGAACTTCTGCCCCGCGGTGTAAATCAGATACAAATCGCTATCCGGCCGATAATTCCACCGCAGCCGAATATTCGCGCTAGCCCCCTGCGGATCCGCGGTATTCATCTGCAGGATGGTGGAGAGCGACAGAAAACGCGAGAACGCATAATCCGTCTCCAGAGACCCAAACACCACAGAAAAGTCCCTAAACGAAGGCGTCGCACCCGGGCTGCCGTCCGTCACTCCCAGGTGAAACCGGTTCCACTGTTCGCTGAAGCCAAATGCGAGACGCTGGTTCGCCCGGTAAGTAGCGCGCACGCGGGCCTCGTTCAGCTTTCCGTTGTAATATCCGCCGAATCTTTCATAAAAGCTTACCGTCACCTTACGTTCCTTCGACGAGCCATAGGTCAGTTGATGACGCGCCCAGTTGTACACGCCGATCGGGATATAGAAGTTTTTATATATGTTGAATGGCTCCGTCAGCCGTTGCGCAAACGCGTCCACAATATCGTCATCGGTGTAAGAACCATTGTTGAACTCCGCCCGAAAAGTCGCCTGCCACTCCTGGGTCTGCACGTGTCCGTGAGTATCCGGATCGTGCACGATGAAGCTTTCGAAATTGAGTTCCCGCAGCTTCATCACCTGTGGACGCACTTTGAAAACCGCATCCGCAAAATCGCAAACGCAGTCCGTCCTCTCCACAAAGCCCACCGCAGGATTGAAATTCGGCCCAATCTTCCGGTGCTCTGCGAACAGGTCCAGCCAGTTCGATCGATAGATTACTCCTGCCCCCAGGCTCGTCTGCCCCGACTGGCAATTATCAGGATTAATCGAGCACAGGTAATATCCCGGACTGCGCGTCTGCGCCGCGTATCCTGACAGCGCCAGATTTTTCAGCAGCACCAACCGCCCATCCACGCCCTCAGTCTGATTGTAATTTCCTGCCGGATTGCCAAACCGCTTATCAATCCCCATCACGCCGAGATACGACCCACTCTCTCCGATCGAGCGTTTCACCCGCACCACGGCATAGTTGGCGTACGGATTCGGCCCGGACGATCTCGTATTTACATCCATCACCCCCAGTTCAAATCCACCCAGCTGACCAGTGACGCGTCCTCCACCGTTAATCGGAACCTCCTGACCGGTGACCGGATCGATCCCGATCTGCCGGCTGAAAAATAGCTGGTCGCCACTCTCGCCAATACTCATGGGAAACGAAAACACGTTGGCATTCTCCAGAAAGAACTGCCGCTTCTCGGGGAAAAACAATTTGTAAGGAGTCAAGTTGAACTGCTGCACATCCACATCGCTGTCGGCGAAATCCGTGTTGCCGGTAAGATTCGCGACCAGGTTGGACCGCAGCCCATACTTGATATCGAGCCCGCCGGTGTACAGCGCGCTGGTTCCCGGCTTCAGGCCGTTTGTCACCGCAGTCGCCGGGAGATGGCTGAATCCTGCCAGCGCATACGGCTTCACAATGAACAGCCGCCCGCTGCCAATCTGGCTGATCCCGCTGAGCTCCCCGGCTTCGCTGATCTTGCTGATGCCAAACGTCCGCCGCCACGCGCTCCACAAATCTTCTTCATTTTTCCGGCGGATAAATCTCTTGAAGTTCACGCCCCACACCACGTCCTGGCTGCGCATGAAATTCAGCGTGGAGAAAGGAATCTCCACGGTGGCCGTCCACCCGTCGTCAGTAATCCGCGCTTCCGATGTCCACACGCCGTCCCAGCCCGGGTCACCATCTTGGCTGTTGTCCATCTGCGGCTCGTCCGTGAGCAGCCCGTCGCGCTGCGTACCGAGAGGATTAATTTGGAAAAGGTAAGCGTTCCGCCGGTCGCGACGTGAGTCAATGATGATTTCGAAGTGGTCGTCAAATTCCTGGCTGACGTCCCGCCGCAGTTGGGAAGCAATCACGCCATGCGGAGTGGAGTCATGGCAGGCGATTCCAAAGTACACGTCTTTATGCGTGTACAGGATTCGAACTTCAGTGGCTTCCGTGGCGCGCTGCCCCTCGAAGGGCTCCCGCTGCCGGAAATCTGTAATCGGTTTCGCCAGTTGCCAGATGGGATCGTCGAGGGTTCCGTCCATCTTCGGCGGCCGCTCTACGGACACGGCGCGAGCCGTGCGCACCGGCTCGATGCCCGGCTCCGCTGGAGTAATCTGCGCGACTGCTGAACCCGCGATCAGCACGAGCAGACAAGCCGCAACCCGAACCAATCCCGGTCTTCCTCGGTCCATCGACACAGGTCCCCAAGCGCTCAATAACTATCAATTGAACCTGAACACTACCTGAAACGGAAGAGCACTACTGGCAAATCTCTTTTATCTCTTTGTAGGGCTTGGCCATCACCGGCGGATATTTGATCTTCCTGGCATCCATCCACTGCTCCAGCAGCGTCCCGCCGTATTGCGAGCCGGCATCTGGATCGCCCTCATAGGCCGCATCGCTCTGCGCCTCTTCCAGCGTCACCGGCTCGAATCCTTTCTGCTTCATTAGCTCGAATACGTCCGGCAGAATCGTGCTGCTGAATGCCCCCAGGTGCAGCAGCAGCACATGATTAATATCGTGCCCATAGACCAGCTTCGCCATGTTGCGCCCCAAATCCAGATAAGAAGAGGCGATATTCAGGTAACTGGACCGCAGCCACGCAATCGACTTCTCATCCTGCTTCGCTTCGCAGCGCGCATACGCACTGTTCCATAGATAATCTTCCCAATCGAGCGTGACTTGCGCGATGCGATAGTGATGTCCCTGCAGATAACTCCGCACGGCGCGCCTCTTCTCGACCGTGTCTCCCTCGCGCAAAAATGGATACCGCAGCCAGTGCCACTCCTGTCCAGGTTTCGCCAGCAACTCCAGCGCCGGCTCGTTCTCGTCGACTTCACGATCAAAAGCTTCGGCTGGATTCTGATTCAAATCCAGGTGCGAATATGTATGCGTGCCAAACGGCTCCGCGGCAGCCCAAACCTTCAACGCCTCGGCCGCGTCCGCATTCCCCTCCAGCTTCTTCGCATTAATGAATCCGTACGCCGGAGGCATGTGCGCCTTCTCTAGAACCGCGATCGTATCCCGCGCAATCTGCACGCGCGTAACTCCAGGCGGCAGATCTCCATTCAGCGGCAGGTCATCAAAAGTAATCGCAACTTTCTGGGCAGCACAACCACTGATAAACAAAAATAAAATGCAAAGAAGCTTCCACCATGCTGCCTTCCTGATCCCTATCCCCTGATCCCTGTCCCCTGAATGTGTCAATGCAGTTACTCCATGCCCAATGACTTCTTTACCGCCGCACCATACTGCCGCGCCTTCTCAATCACCGCCGGTTCGTCGACAGTCAGCAATTTCCGAGCCCGCATCACGACGCGCCCGCCAATGACCACGTCTTCCACATCACGGCTTTTGAGCGAATAAGCGATCTGCGCATAGATGTCATACATGGGCACGGCATTCGGCTCGCTCAAGCTGATCAGCACCAGATCAGCTTTCTTGCCGGCCTCCAGCGATCCAATCTCTGTCTCCATGTGCAAGGCGCGGGCGCCATCGATCGTGGCCATCCCCACAACATCCTTCGCGCCCAGCGCCAGCGGATCCATCTTCGAAATTTTCGCCAGCTTGGCCGCCAGATCGATCTCCTCCATCAGATCGAGATCGTTGTTACTCCCCGCCGGACCGTCAGTTCCCAGCCCGACCGCCACTCCCGCCCCCCGCATCTCGGGCACCGGCGAAACTCCGCTGGCGATCATCATGTTGCTCGAAGGATTGTGCACGCACCCGGTGCCGCGCTCAGCCAGCAACTTGCGGTCCGCTTGATCGACGAAAATGCAATGCGCCGCGACAATGTCCGGCCCCAGCACGCCAATCTTCTCTAGATACTGCACCGGAGACATCCCGTTCGCCTTTTCGCTGTCGTCCCACTCCTTCTTCATCTCCGCCACGTGAATCAAGATCGGCGCGTGATACTTGCGAGCGAGCGCCGCCGCATCCTGCAGAGTCTTCTTCGAGCAGGTATAAATGGAATGGGGCGCCGCGGCCGCATGGATCAGCGGATCTCCCTGCCAGCGCTTCAGGAATTTCTCCGTATAGGCCAGCATCTCCGCTTCCGACTTGTTGTCTGGAGCAGGAAAGTCGATGAAGGTCTCGCCAAGCACGCCTCGCATGCCAGCCGCCTTTGTCTCCTCCGCGATCGCGTCCTCGAAGTAATACATATCGGCAAACGTAGTCACGCCAGCGCGAATCTGCTCCGCCGCAGCCAGCCTGGTTCCCCAGCGCACGAACTCTTCATTCACATTCTTCTTTTCCGCCGGGAAGATGTACTTGTAAAGCCAGTCGTTCAGCGTGACGTCGTCATGCAACCCGCGAAACAAGGTCATGGGCACGTGCGTATGCCCGTTGATGAACCCTGGCAGCACGAGATGCCCGCGCGCATCGATCACCTGCGCCCCGCGATAGTGCGACTCAATCTCCGCCCGCGGCCCGACCGCCACGATGGAATCTCCGCGCACAGCCAAACTTCCATCCTGATAAACCGCGCGCGCCCCGTCCATAGTGACGACAGTCCCGCCGCTCACGATGAGGTCGACAGCCTGCTTGTCCTGCGCGACGGCGGTACCACTCACAACGATCAAAACCGCGATCCAAAACCGAATCAGCATTTCCAGGTCTCCGAATCAAACGCATCCGTATCGCAAACAATTGTCATTCCGAGCGAAGCGAGGCATCCCTGCTCAAGCTGTACTCCGAGTCCGCGCCCTGGAACCCGCTAGTAAATCTAAAGAATGAGCAAAACCGAGAACTGAGAGCTGACTACTGAGAACTGCTTTCTAGATTTCCTTCTTCCCTACCACTTCAATCTCTGTATCCGGCACCGGCTTACTCCGTGCCACGCTGAAGTCTCGCACCTGGTTCAAGGAAAATGTCGGCACTCCGTGATCGGTGGCCGCCTTGATCCGCCCGAAATCAGCGCCCTCCACATCATCGAGCACAAACACAGGCCGCGCATCCGGGTTGGCGTGTTCAATCTTCACGCTCTCCATCTCCAGCCCTCGCACATGACGCACAAAAAAACCATGCGCCGGAGTCGTGCCAAACATTGTCGGCTCCGGATATTTCTTCTCCTCCTGCGGAATCGCTCTTTGCGCGTCGCTCGCGGTTCCCCCGCCCCCGTGCACGACCACCACATCGCTGATCTTCACATCTTCGATCGGATGTCCCGGAATTCCCGCCACGATCGATGCGATCCGGGCTGAGTTCGGGGCGGCGCAGAGCACAGTGATGTTGCTCAAGATCAATCGCCGGATCGCGCCCACAGGAACGCCAGACGGCCCACGCATCCGCGCTCCCAAGCGCACAAAGATGGGAGCTTCCACTGCATCCCGCATGGTAATGTTCGCGCATGTCACATCTTCAATGACCGCTCCATCCACGCTCTCTATGGCCAAACCGCGGCAGCCGTCAAAGACGCAATTTGAAACGGTGATGTTCTTGAAGCCGCCATTCGATTCCGTGCCGAATTTGATGCGGCCGGTGCGGGGAACCTTGGTACCATCGGCAAATTTCTTGAAGGTCCCGTCCAGCAGCGCCCCTTCTTCAAAGCTGCCACTGAGCAAACAATTGGTGATGGTCACCATCTCCGTTGCGCGCGCATAGCCCAGGGCGAACGAACTCTTCAGGCAGATGCCATCATCCCAAGGCGAATTCACGCTGCAGTTGGAGATCCGCACATTGCGGCAGCAGTCCACATCCACTCCGTCGCGGTTCGTGTCGATCTTCAAATTGTCGATGGTGAGATTGTCGACTCCAGTCGCGAGAATCCCGAAATGCCCGCCGTGCAAAATGGAGAAATCGCGAAGCAGCACGTTCCGGCAATGCTTGAGTGCTATCGCTTTGTTGGCGACCCCAGGCTGCTCCGCAACCGGACCCGCGCCCCATCCGCGGCTCAGCCCTTTTCCCCAGATCAACCCCGGCCCGCAGATCGAAACATCGCTGAGCCCCTCGCCCCAGATCAGGCTGTTATGCCAATGATTGTGTCCGAAATCCTGATAGTCCTCCCAAGGCTTGTTCGATTCGGCCGCATCATAACTGCGAGAGGCATCCGAGGCAGGGTCTGCCGCCACAATCGTGGCCCCCTGCTCCAGATATAGCGCAACCTTGCTCTTCAGATGAAGGGAGTAACAAAGATAATTTCCAGCAGGGAAGTAGACCGTTCCTCCGCCCGAGTGGGCTGCCTCCTCAATCGCCCGGTTGACGGCGTCAGTATCCAAACTTTTTCCGTCCCCAGTAGCCCCAAAGTTCCGCACATCGCGGAAAAGAGCGCGGGACGCAGGTTGAGCGGCGTCCTGAGCGGCAGAAGCGGGGATCTTGGGAACCAAGGCCACTCCCCCTGCAGTTCCCAGTCCTTTCAAAAACCCGCGCCGCCCACTGTCTTCAGGTCGCATAAGAATTCCCTCGTGGCAATGAAAGTGGGTCTTTTCACTCCCACTGATCTTCATTACGCATTTCCGCCCTACCGTTCCCCTACTCTCCGCAAATAAAACTGGAAGAAATCTTCCGGATTGGAATTCAACGTTCGGCGTCCCCGGCTCCTCGCGCGTGTATCCCTTCTCATCCACACGAATATGCATTGGCGTCACTGGACACAACTCCGGCTTCAAGACAAAGGTCACCGTCATGGGATCAAACAGCGTTGGAGTCTCCTGCGCCCACAGATGGTAAAGAATCGCGAGCTGATCGGTAACTGCCGTCCCGCGAGTAAATAAGAATGCCCTCTTCACCTCGTCCAGCTTCAACTGCGTCGAATCCAGAGGCATGACATAGACTGGCACGCCTGACGCGAACAACTTCTGCGCCGACTTCACATCATTCAAGATGTTCCACTCGGGCGAAGGAGGAAAGTGCTCGTTATACCCGTAATCCCCATAGCCGCGCCGGACCGACCCTCCCATGATCACAACGCGCTTCAGCTTGCGAAAGGTGGCTGAATCGCGGTCAATGCCTTCCCCAACGTTCATCAGCGGGCCGATCGCAATCAGCGTAATCTCGCCCGGATATTTTTTAATCTCTTGCAGCAAAAAATCCGTCGCGTCCGCATGCGAACTCTTGGCGAAGTGTCCTTCTTCGCCATATATGCGCTGCGACATCGGGGTCTTTCCCGCAGGCTTCCCCACGAACACAGGAATATCCGACTTCCCGACCTCTGCCAGGAAACGGTCCACGATTTTGGCGCGCACGTCGGTTTCGCCGAATGCAGTCGAAATCCCCAGCACCTGCAGTTCCGGGCTCTTCACCGCCAACGCCAGCGCAAACGCATCATCCACGTCGTCGCCAATGTCGGTGTCAATAATGACTTTCTCCTGCGTCCAACCCACCGACCCCAGACACAAGAGCAAACCAAGCAAGCGACGCCACGAACGGTTCATGATGAAAGCTCCAAGATAAAAGTAGTGTCGAGCGGGCCCCAGCCTACGCGCTTTTCGCAGACTGAGCTGTTGACCTTACGAAGCTCGCTGAGACTCAGGATGGTGGTCACGGTCACAGTTCTCCCGATTTCCTCACCTACTCTACCTCACTTGCGTCGCTACGCTTCCGCTGGACAGCCCAAGGCCTGTCCCTACGCGTGTGTTGCCCGGCCCACAATGTGTTTCGCGGGCCACACTCTCTGGGTTTCGCATCGCTGTAAGCCGCGCAAAATCACGGGTCTTGGCTTGGTCCTTCTCTTGCATTTATGCATGGCGCCGCTAGTCGGCAGGAGGCAACCACAATGACCCGCATCAACCTGAGCAACACGCGAGAGACCAGTTTTCTGACCTGGGGCAAGAACGCCAGCGCGCTCGTATTCGCTGCCGTCCTCATCATCTGCTCCATCGCAGTCGGATGTTCGAGCGACAAACCGAAGCCCATAACCATCAATAACCCGGTTCCAGCAGCAGAGCCGCAAGCGCAGCCCATGGCGGCCATGCCCGTCGCACAGGCTGAGAACAAGCCA
>QHVR01000333.1 GCA_003223595.1 Acidobacteriota bacterium | reverse complement strand
TGGATAAAAACCAGCAGCCGATTGCGGAATCCGATCAGGAACAGGATGTGCACGAACAGCCATGACAGCCACGCCACAAAGCCAGATATGTGAATCCGCCCAAACTGCGCCACTGCCGCGGCTCGCCCGATCGTCGCCAGGCTGCCCTTGTCCCAATAGTGAAACTTGGGACGACTTCTCAACCCTCCACCCGAATTCGCCTCATCACGAATCAGCTTGCCCACGAATCTCCCCTGCTGGATAGCCACCGGAGCAACTCCGGGGAGGAGTTTGCCACTTTCATCTTTGGCTGCAGCAAGATCCCCAATCACAAAAATTTCCGGATGTCCCGGAAAACTCATATCCGGTGCGACCGGCACACGTCCGGCCCGATCCACCCCGCCGCCCAAAGCCTTACCCAAAGGCGAAGCCGCGACCCCGGCCGCCCACAACACCACCGTAGCGGGCAGCCTCGTGTTGCCCAGGCAAACTGCCCCGGGCTCCACCTTCGTGACCGTCGTCGAAGTTCGCACTTCAACTCCCAGCTGCTTCAGTTGTTCCTCCGCGCTACGCGAGAGATCTTCGGCGTAAGCAGCCAGCACGCGCGGCCCGCCTTCCAGCAGAACAATGTGAGTCCGGGCCGGATCGATCGAGCGGAACTCGTGCGCCAGAGCGTGCCGCGATATCTCGGCTAGAGTTCCCGCCAGTTCTACTCCGGTCGGACCTCCTCCGACCACAACGAAGTTGATTGGCGTCGCGGTTTCTCCGGCTACGGCCTGTCGCTCCGCAAGCTCAAACGCCAGCAGCACTCGCCGCCGGATCTCCAGCGCATCTTCAATCGTCTTCAATCCCGGAGCTAGTGGCTCCCACTCGTCATGCCCGAAATACGAATGCTGCGCCCCAGCCGCGACGATTAAATAATCGTAAGCAACCTGCACTTCCGGCGTGTGTACGATTCGCCGCTCCAGATCGAATCCCGTCACCTCAGCCATCAGCACTTCAACGTTGCGGTGCGAGCGCAGTATGGATCGAATCGGGGCTGCAATCTCACCCGGGGACAGACCTGCGGTCGCCACCTGATAAAGCAATGGCTGAAAAGTGTGAAAATTCTTGCGATCAATCATGGTGATCTTCACGGGAGCGTTGGCCAGAGCCTTCGCCGCGTTCAGTCCTCCAAAACCTGCTCCAACAATTGCCACCCGCGGTACTCCGTTGTTCATCATCTTGATGTCCTGTTGCCCTCACCTATAAGATTCACGCGATGCCCGACGGTTCCATAAGTTCTTTGCCCCGGAATTCCTCCGCAAGTATCTGGGTTCGCTGGGCCTTGCCGTCGGCCTCGGACATGATTTTCGTGGTGCTTCTCGGCTCGCTCTGCTTCACTGGCCTCGCCACCAAGATGCTGGGCGATGCCGGAATCGGCTGGCACATCCGTACCGGGCAGCAGATCCTCCCCACGCACCATATTCCGCGCGTCGATCCGTACTCTTCGATCATGAGTGGCAAACCATGGATTGCCTGGGAGTGGCTCTACGACGCAATCGTCGGCGCGCTGGATTCGGCGGGGGGCTTGAACGGCGTTGTCTGGTTCAATGCGCTTCTCATCGCCGCGACCTTCGCCGTCACCTTTCAGTCCATGATCATGCGAGGCACAAAGTTATTTGCCGCTCTCGTACTGATCTTGCTCGCCATATCCGCGTCCATGATCCACGTCCTTGCCCGTCCTCACGTGGCCACGTGGCTCTTCGCCGTGATCTGGTTCCGCATTCTGGATGGGTCGGAGCAGGAGAGCGTTGCGGGGAAGATTGCTGCCGGAAGCCGCTGGCTGTGGTTGCTCCCCGCCATGATGGTGATCTGGGCCAACCTGCACGGCGGTTTTCTTCTAGGACTCGTCTTGTGCGCAATCTTCTGGTGCAGCGCGCTATGGTGCTGGCAGGCCACTGCTCGGACGTTCGACGACACTCTCCTACGCCTCGCCTGCGGTAAACGCCTGCGAGACTTGTCTGGGGTTACACTTCTCTGCGCCGCGGCCACCTTCGTGAACCCATACGGCTGGGCTCTGCACCGCCACATATTTTCCTATCTGCGAAATCCCTTCCTCATGGATCACATCGAGGAATTCCAGTCGCCCAACTTCCATCAACTCGCGCCGCGTTGTTTTCTCGTCCTGCTGCTGGTGACATTCGCAGCGGTTGCCATTCGCAAGCGGGCTCTAAAAACGAGTGAGTTGCTCTTGCTGTTGTTCGCGATCTACGCAGGTCTGTTCGCATCCCGCAATATTCCAGTCGCTTCGATCCTCTTGACGCTCGTCGTTGGTCCACTCCTGCCGCCGCTTCGAGCGCTTTCAAAATTCAGCAAAAAGATGACCGCCGTCGATTCCAGTCTTCGAGGTCACATCTGGGTCGTCGTGGCGGTTATTCTTGTGCTCTTCGTGGACTTCAACGGCGGACGCTTCGCAGGGAAAGTCCTGGCCAACGCTCATTTCGATCCCACCCGAATGCCCGTCGCGGCCGTCGACCATCTGCAGACCATGGGAATCTCCGATCCGGCGCTCACCCCTGATTCCTGGGGTGGATACGTTATCTACCGCCTGTATCCACGAAACAAGATCGTCCTCGATGATCGCCACGACTTATACGGCGAGCAGATATTGGCCCTGTACCTGAAGATGTATCGTGCCCAGCCCGGCTGGAATGACTTCCTGCGCGACCACAACGTCACCTGCGTGCTAATGCCACGCAACGCAGCAATCTCCGCCATGCTGAGCCAAACTCCCGGCTGGAAGGCCGTCTACTCCGACGACCTGGCGATTATGTTCGTTAGAAAGTGACTCCCAGAACTTCGGGTGGCTTCCTTCCTCGCACAATTTCGTTGCGCTCCCCGGCAATCCCGCTCATCATAAGTCGATGTTTGCTGCGTCGCCCGCCTCTCGGTTGAGCCCCGCACACTCGGCACCCCGCCCCATCCTGATCGCCTGCCTCACAGTCCTTGCCATGGCCCTGAGCGACTGTTCTGGCGGCGGATCCTCTTCTCTGCTCACAACCCCGTCCACTCCATCAACGCCCCAGGATCCGGTTGGCCCAAATCTCATCCAGATCAGTTCAGACCCTTACTCCGTGGCACCCGGCCAGCATGCAACCGAAGTCGAACCGCACATGATCGCGAACGGTTCCACTCTGGTCACGGCATTTCAAACCGGACGCATTCCGAACGGCGGTGCAACCGACATAGGCTGGGCCACATCCACCGACGGCGGAAAAACGTGGACTCACGACTTTTTGCCTGGGCTCACTACAGGGGAGGGAACCGGCCCTTACGACGCGGCTAGCGATCCGGTCGTTGCTTACGATGCCAATCATGCAGTCTGGATGATTGCCTCTCTTCCGCTGTCTGCCACTCTTTCAACTCCGGCTGCAGTCGTGAGCCGTTCGAATGATGGATTGCGCTGGCAGAATCCCGTCAGCGTCAGCGCGAGCAGTCCCGGCTCCGACAAAGACTGGATCGTTTGCGACCCCTGGCCGAGCAGCCCGTTTTTCGGAAACTGTTACCTGGAATGGGACGACACCTCGAATCTCGGCCAGATCAGGATGAGCACTTCCACCGACGGAGGCCTTACCTGGGGCCCCGCTCTTTCCACCCCCAACTTCGCTGAAGGGATCGGTGGCCAACCGCTGGTCCAGCCCACCGGTACCGTGATTGTTCCCTTTGAGCTCTTCACCGGCAGCACTGCCAGCGGAATGGCTGCGTTCTCGTCCAGTGATGGAGGGGCCACATGGACGGCTCCCGCCACCATCTCCAACGTTCAGCTTCATGGCGATGCCGGAGGAATTCGCAGCGGAGCACTGCCCTCCGCCGCTGTCGACGGAGCCGGAAGCATTTGGGTTGTATGGGAGGACTGCCGCTTTCGCGCGAACTGCTCGACCAACGACCTCGTTTACAGCACATCGAGCGACGGCACGACCTGGAGTTCAGTCACACGCATTCCCATCGATGACGTTTCCAGCACCGTGGATCACTTTATTCCGGGCATCGGAATCGATCCCGCGACCGCAGGCACCTCCGCCCATGTCGCTCTGCATTACTACTACTATCCCAAGAGCAATTGCTCGGCCTCGACCTGCCAACTTTCTGTGGGATACATTTCCTCTGGAAATGGAGGGACTTCCTGGAATACGCCCGTTGCGCTAACCGGGGCCATGGACCTTGCGTGGCTTCCCAATTCGCAGAACGGTCTTATGGTCGGCGACTACATCGCTACTGCATTTACGAATGGCGTTCCACACGGGGTGTTTGCCGTCGCGCAACCCAGTTCGGGCAGCCCATTCAAGGAAGCCATCTACACAGCGAAGGGCCTCACGGTCGCAGCTTCAGAACAACAGCTATCTTCAGCCCACGACCGCCCATTACACCATCTCTCTGACAAAATTGAACGGGAAGCATCAGAGAAAGGAAGAATCCCGCCCAGCCGCCGCCGGGCGAGACGCAGCGCTAGACAGTGACTCAAAATCGCGGCGCAAGCTTGGCTGCTGAAGAGCTGGAGCAGTCAGTCTAACTGCCTGCCTTCACTACCGTGTCAATTTCCAGTCTTACCCGCGGCGGCAGGCTCTTGATGCGATGGATGTAAGCCGCTACTGTCCACAGCTTTTGATCCGAATCCCACATGCCATTCGCAAACATGCCGCTTCGCCGAATGCCATGCTTCGCCACCCAGAAAATCTGTGCCTCCGAATAACCGGTGCCCACCTGCGGCAAGCGCGGAGCGGCCGGGTTCAGCGAATCCGGCTCATTGGGCTTCCCCGGTGTTCCGTGACACCCAGCACACTCGTTCAAGTAAATTTTGGCTCCTGCGATCAGATTCTCATCAGTTGCGGCAATAGGGTTGGGTATGTTCGGAGCCTGACGGCGCACTGACGCGTGTACGGCCATCTGCATCACCGAAGATTCCAATCGGGATGCGGGAGCGTCGCCTCGAACTTCTGCCAGCCCAAGCCTCATGTAAACAAGGCCACCCACCACCGCTACAAACAGCGTACAAAACGAGCCCAGCAGGAACTGTCTCATCGTACCCTCCAGGCTACGGGGCGGAACTCGTCACTTCTTCCCTCGTGAGCGCCTGTCGGTTGGACGAGACTTATGTCCTTTCGATAGCCCAGGTTTCCACTCACAACTCTTCATATCGACGCGACGCCCTCGAAATCGCACGCCCTCACTTTGCAGCCGGAACCGCTGTTCCATCGCGGAATCGCCGCGCAACTTAATCTCGCCCCCGGCTCCAAGTACGCGCTGCCAGGGCAATCCGAACCCGCGCTGCAGAATGCGCGCGACCATGCGGGACCGTCCCGGGTATCCCGCAGCCTTGGCCACACCCCCATACGTCAATACTTTCCCCTGCGGGATCTCTCGAATTACCCGCTCGACGAGCAGGCGGAATTCGCCAGAATCGATTGTTTTTCTTGCAGGTCTCATGAGCCAACTCGCTCAGGGGTGCCCCTCCGTAAGTGATTCTGTCAAGACAATCGTCCCGCGGACACGAGTCCAGGTTGGGCCACCCCGGGCATACCTACTCCCGAATCCAATCTGGGAAGGGCACGGCTTAAATACCGCGGAAAACTCTGGCTGGGAATGTCTTGGAAGAGCCCTAACCACTGACGCCCTGGATCTTCGGCGCAGGCCCCGCTCGCTTACAGGGTACGAACGGGGCCAGCTGCGGTGCTTGCGAAAAACTACGATTTGGCCAGCTTGGCTTTCCGCACTTTTGCCCAGCGTAGCCGTTGCGCTTCGGCGATTCTCCGGCGAGCGTCCTTGCTCAGGTTACGTCTTGTCCCAAGCCTGTTCCCCCCACCAGCACTGCCGAGAGCGTTGAGCGCCTTCCCTACACGTTCCATCTCTTTTTGGAGACGGGCGTACTCACTCCGTAGGGAGGTGACTACCTTATTCAGGTTCGCCATTTAGGACCCCCTCGTAAGTCAAGGTAACACGGATAGCACGCAACTATGTCCCAGAGATTCTCTAATCTTCCGCACTGTGAGAACTAACGGCTGGCTTCAAGATGCCAGGTCTATGCTCGCCAGGAACTTCGGCGCCTGCCGTGCCTTGGTGGCCTGCTCGAATGCATACGCGATCTTAATCAGAGTAGGTTCGCTCCAGGCTCGTCCAAAGAACGAGATACCAACCGGCAAGCCGAAAATATTTCCCGCGGTCACATTGATATTGGGATATCCCGCGACTGCCGCAGCGTTGGAACTTCCTCCGCCGAAATGGTCGCCTGTAATCAGATCGGTAATCCACGCCGGGCCCCCGGTAGGTGCAACCAGCGCGTCCAGTTTGTTCTTATCCATGACTGCATCAATCCCCTCAGTCCGGGCAAGCTGCCGGTTTTTCGCCACCGCGTCGAGATATTCCTTTTCGGTAAGTGGTCCTTTCGCTTCGGACTTCACGAATAAGTCCTGGCCAAAGTAAGGCATTTCCTTTTCTCGATTACGCTCGTTGAACTCGATAATGTCCTTCAATGTCTTGACCGGAGCCGAAGGGCCGAGCCGTGCCAGATACGCATTCAAATCAGCCTTGAGTTCAAACATAAATACTGTCATCTCGCTGTCGTCGAACTTGCCCAGAGTCGGTATATCGGCAGGATCGACGATGATCGCCCCTTGCTTCTTCATTACGTCGATGGAATGCTCCATGAGCGCATCCACTGCATCGCTGAATCCGAAATATTTTCGCGCCACCCCGATGCGCGCGCCTTTTAAGCCGTTCGGATCGCAGTATTGCTCATAGTTCGTCTGCGCCTTGCCTGCGCTGGCGGTGGTCGCCTGATCCTCCGGATCGGCTCCGGTCAATACGCCTAAAAGCGTCGCTGCATCTCGAACCGTCCGGCACATGGGGCCGGCGGTATCCTGGCTGTGGGAGATCGGAATAATTCCTGCGCGGCTGACCAACCCAACCGTGGGCTTGATTCCCGCCAAACCGTTCGACGATGACGGGCAGACAATCGAGCCATCGGTTTCCGTGCCGATCCCAATCGCAGCCAGGTTCGCGGAAATTCCAGCGCCCGTGCCGGAACTCGATCCGCACGGATTGCGGTCCAGCGCATAAGGATTCTTAGTCAATCCTCCTCGCCCGCTCCATCCGCTCGTCGAATGACTGGAGCGAATGTTAGCCCACTCGCTCAAGTTGGTCTTGCCCAGGATCACCGCTCCGGCCGCACGCAATTTCTGCGCGACCATCGAATCCTTCGGCGGCTTGGACCCGACCAGCGCCAGCGATCCCGCCGTGGTCATCATGCGATCCACGGTGGCGATGTTGTCTTTGATCAACACCGGAATACCGTGCAGAGGCCCTCTCGGACCCTTCGTCTTGCGCTCCCGATCCAGGTCTTCCGCTATGGAAACAGCGTCTGGGTTCATCTCGATAATCGCGTTCACCGTGCGCTTGTCGATGTCTTCAATGCGCGCGGTGTATTTCTCGACCAGTGACCTCGCCGTGAACTTGCCGGATTTCATCCCCTCCTGCAATTCGGAAATGGTGATCTCTTCCAGGTCGAACGGTTTCACTTCAGCAGCGGAAGATTCGGCAGCACGCGAGATCTCGCGCGCCGAGCTCAATGCCGGTCGCAAGGCCACCGCGGCGGAAGCAATCAGAGTTGTTTGCAGAAATCCACGGCGTGATGAACTCGAGTTGGAGCGCATGAGTGTCCAGTGGCGATCGAGATTGAACGCAGGCCGACTATTTAAACACGAATGCCCCCAGGAGTTCACGATCCCTGCACGGCAAAGAACCATCAAACCTAGTAAGCGCCCGATAAGTACCGACAAGAAATTCGTCCGGTTCACACGTCGTATACTCACAACAGTTGCAACTGGATGAGCAATCTCGCGCTGATCTAGCCGAGACGAGGAATACGTCGATGATGCAGAGTATCGATGCGTCGCCGCGCCTTAAGGCGAGGGTTGCAGGCGTTCTTTATCTGCTCACCATACTCACAGGAATATTCGCCCAAGGCTTCATCAGCGCCCGGCTCATTGTTGAAGGTGACGCGCCGGCTACTGCGACCAATATCCTGGCGCACAAGAGCTTGTTTGAGTGGGGTTTCACCGTCTACCTCATTGAAATGGCCTGCCAAATCGGTACCACAGCTCTCTTTTACGATCTGCTCAAGCCGGCAGGGACAAGCGTCTCTCTGCTCGCCGCGTTCTTGGGCCTGACCGGTTGCGTCATTAAGACCTTTAGCCGCCTCTTTTACATCGCGCCCGTGTTCGTCCTCGGAGGCGCGCACTACTTGAGTGCATTTAACCAAGAACAGTTGCAGGCGCTGAGCCTCCTCCTTCTGAAGGTGAACGATCGCGGCGCAGGCATGGCTTTGGCATTTTTTGGATTCTATGCAGTTCTGACTGGCTATCTAATTATCAGGTCCACATTCCTGCCCCGAATCTTGGGAGTGCTGTCGGTGATCGCGGGTGTAGGTTGGCTGACGTTCCTTTATCCGCCGCTCGGATACCGTCTGTTCTTCTACATTGCCCCTTTCGGTCTGCTTGGGGCAGTGGCCCTGATCCTGTGGCTCCTCGTGTTCGGCGTGAACGAACAAAAATGGAACGCGCAAAGTTGTGATCAGGATCCTAGCCGGGGGCATGTACGCTGACACCATAGTTCAGCGGTAGAACGCCAGCTTCCCAATTGCCAGACTTCCAACAATTCAACAACTTAACCTGCTCGCCGGCACTTCGAAGTTGTTGAAAATACGTAAACGTTCCACTGCATAACGGGAGTGGCTGAAAGCGTTGTTTGCGCGCTTTGGACCGATTGGTCGGCGGATCTGAGTGGAAGCGTCATTTGATCTGTGTGGACAACCAGCTGCTCGGCATACGCCTAAAGAGAAGAACGGCCATACGGAGTGTCAGCCCCGCTGCGAATTTCTCGTGCGAGGTCGTTACGATCGTTCCCGGGTACGACTTGCATGAAAAGCCGACGGCGCGCAGATCATAGACCCGCAACATGCTTCACCGCCTTTGATGTGCTTCTGCTCGATCAGTTCGCTGGCGATATGCGGTCAAGAAACACGGTTGGCCTGCTGGTTAGCCGCCTTCAAAAGGCGAACTAATTGCGTATCGCGGCATCAAAGATCGTGGCGATTCAAGTCTTCTCCCTCTGTGGTACACTCCGCGCGTAAATCTTTCCACTCCTTCCAGGAAGAAAAACAAAATGGGGCTGCGTCCAATGGCTGTGCCTGCGGTCGGCATGGCATGCGTTCTAGTATCGATATTGGCAACTGGACAACAGGCATCGCCAACTCCGCGGCCGATCACTGTCGATGATCAGTTCCAGATCAAGACCGTGGACGATCCGCAAATCAGTGCCGACGGAGCCTGGGTTGCGTACACCGTGGAGACCGCATCGCTGAAGACGGATAAGAGCCACACACAAATTTGGATGGAGCCATCAGCCGGCGGCGAAGCGGTCGCGATGACGGTGGAGGACGAAACTTCAACGCATCCTCGATGGAGCCCCGATGGAAAGTATCTGGCGTTCCTATCTGGCCGGAACGAGGGCAAGACGCAGGTCTATCTCCTGAACCGCCAAGGTGGCGAAGCGCAGAAGATTACCGATACCGTGCAGGACGTCGAAGACCTTTCGTGGTCGCCCGACGGCAAGAAAATGGTCCTGCTGCTGCGCGATCCGAAGCCGGAGGAGATTGAAGAGGCGAAGGAGAAATCGAAAGACGATGTAGGCGACGGCGCTGAGAAGAGAGCGGATTCAAAGAAGAGCAAAACGCCGAAGCCTTACGTCGTTGACAGGTATTTGTTCAAGGTGGATGAAGCCGGGTATTTAGATCACCGGCGCACTCATTTGTATGTGTTCGACATTGCGACCAGGAAGATGACGCAGGTGACT
>QHVR01000490.1 GCA_003223595.1 Acidobacteriota bacterium | reverse complement strand
TTTACGAAAACCTCCCCGAGGTGGAGATCGGGGGCCGCAGGCTTGTGGGCCGCGTCCTGTTCGGCCTACTGGTGCTGGTCTCCGCGCTGGTGGGGACTACCGCTGGATTGCTGCTCGTTTACACTACCGACCTGCCTCAGGTGGATGCGCTGGAAGCCTACCGGCCCAGTTCGATCACCGAAATTTATGACGATCATGGGGTGGTGATCGGGTCGTTCGCGCTGCAGCGCCGGGTGGTGGCGAACTATGAAGATTTTCCGCAGGTGCTGCGCGATGCATTGGTCTCCACCGAAGACAAGGAGTTCTATACGCATCCGGGCATTAACTTCTTCCGTATTGCGGGGGCCGCGTTCCGGGACATCGAGTCGGGCGGAAAGGTGCAAGGCGCGTCCACCCTGACCATGCAGTTGGCGCGCAACCTGTTCCTGTCGCCAGACCGGCGGTGGCAACGCAAAGTGCAGGAGGCGATGCTCGCGATCCAGATTGAGCGGCGGTTTACGAAGCCGCAGATTTTCACGCTGTATGCGAATCAGATCGCGCTTGGACATGGAGTTTACGGATTCGAAGCGGCGTCGGAGTTCTATTTCAGCAAGACAGCGAAACAGCTGACCTTGCCGGAAGCGGCGCTGCTGGCCGGCTTGCCCAAGGGCCCGACTTACTACTCGCCGATCAACCATCCGGACCGCGCGGCGAAGCGGCGGAATCTGGTCATTAATGCCATGCTCGAGGATGGCAAAGTCACGAACGCACAGGCGGACGATGCTCGATCGGCACCCCTGGTGCTGCACTTGGCCCACGATCCCAACTCGCTCGCGCCTTATTTCGTGGAAGAGATCCGCCGGTATCTGGAAGGCAAGTATGGAACCGATCAGGTGCATGAAGGTGGGCTGAAGGTTTATACGTCTCTCGATGTCGACATGCAAAAAGCCGCGAATCAGGCAGTGCTTGATGGGCTGGCCGCTTATGAGCGACGGCACGGCTGGAAGAACCATCTGGAAAACATCATCGCGGAGGGGCTCGATCCGGCTAAGTATTTCAATTCCGACTGGGACGATGAACTGCAGGTGAACGCATACGTCCACGCGCTGGTCACTTCAGCGGGGACCGGGATTGCGACGCTCAAGTTCGGGCCATACACGGCCGCGCTGGGGCAAGCGGATGTGGCCTGGACCGGACAGAAACTCGCCAATCTCCTGAAGTCGGGCGACCTTTGCTACGTGAAGATTCTTTCCTTGGGCTCAAATGGAGCCGCGAAGATAAGCCTGGAGCAGGATTCGGGAGCGCAAGGCGCGCTGCTGGCCATCGACAACGCGACCGGCGGAATCAAAGCGATGGTTGGTGGACGCGACTTCAACGAATCCAAATTCGATCGCGTTACGCAAGCGTTGCGGCAGGTGGGTTCTTCTTTCAAGCCGTACGTCTACACGACTGTGATTGACCAGGGCGCCAGTCCGGACGACACCATTCTGGATGAGCCCATCAGCTTCGAAACGCCGTCGGGGCCGTACACTCCGCATAACTATGACGAGAAGTTCGAAGGCATCATCACGCTGCGGCGGGCGCTGGCGCAGAGCCGCAATATCCCCGCGCTGAAGCTGGCTAGCAAAGTGGGAATCAAGAACGTCATCGAGTACGCGGGGCGGTTCGGGATCACCTCCAAGCTGCCGCCGTACTTGCCGGTGGCATTGGGATCGGCCGAGATTACCCTGATGGAGCAGACATCGGCGTATAGCGTGTTCCCGAATGATGGAGTGCGGGTCAGGCCGCGGTACATCACGCGCGTGACCGATTATGAAGGGCGCGTGCTGGAAGAAGATTTTCCGGACGTGCAGGATGTGATCAGCGAGCGCACGGCGCGCATCATGACCAACATGTTGCGGGAGGTAGTGCTGCACGGTACCGGGGTCGCGGCGGCGCGGCTGCCATTCCCGGTAGCCGGCAAAACGGGAACGACGAACGATTTTACGGATGCCTGGTTCGTCGGGTTCTCTCCGACGATGAGCTGCGGAGTCTGGGTTGGGTATGACGAGAGGAAATCGTTAGGTGCCAAGGAAACGGGAGCGCATGCAGCGCTGCCGATCTGGATGAACTTCATGACGCAGGCGATGGCCGGAAAAGATGTAGGCGACTTCCAGCCGGCACCGCCGACGGCGCGGTCCGTCGCACAAAACGTGGATACTCCGGATGCCGCGCCGGCCAGCGAAGAATCGCATTAGAATGTGACGCCGGCAAATGTGGGGCGCTTGCCCACGCAAGGGGTTCACAGAAAAATGAAGCGCAATCTGCTAACAGTACTATTAGGTCTCTGCACGCTCGTCCCAAACGCCTATGCTGCCGATTCCGAATCCGCGATCAAGCATGTCTTGACGGCGCAGCAGGAGGCGTGGAATCGGCATGATCTCGATGGCTTCATGTCTGGGTATTGGAATTCTCCTGATCTCACATTCTTCTCGGGAGCAAAAGAGACTCGCGGGTGGCAGGCTACGCTCGAGAGATATCGCGCGACGTATAACAGTCCTGGTCACGCCATGGGGAAGCTGGATTTTTCCGATCTGCGGATTGAGATGCTGGGGCCTGAGGGGGCGTTCGTGCGAGGGGCCTGGCATCTGACTATGCCTGAGGGGAAGAATCCGGGAGGAAAATTCACATTGATTTTTCGGAAGTTTGGCGATGGGTGGAAGATTATTCACGACCATACTTCGGCGGCGGAATGACTTCCCGGTATAACTGTCGCGGCATTCTTTACGCGGTTTCTCTTGTTGTGACCTTCCGCTCCTGCGCTTGCTCCGACTCCCAGACGCTCGCTTTGCTCGCGGGGTGGACGAAGGCGTCCGCCCCTACACGGGCTTGATTCTTATTTGCACTCGGGTTCCGTCTGGGAATTTTCCGCCCAGGTCGATTACGCCGTTTTTTACTACGGCTTCAAATTCTTGCGGCGGGAGTGGTTGCGCTCGATTTTGCGCGGCCGCGGGGGAGGGCGTCCGCGCGGCACGTCCCATGCCCCTGTCCATGGCTTCATTCGCGAGTTGGTCTGCTTCCTGATTTTGCTCGCGCATGGCGTGTCCGATGGAGAACCAATCCAGTTGTGCGATCAATTCCTTGGCGCGGCCATGCAAGTCCTGCAGCGTTGGATTTTTGACCTTGTAAATACCCTTAATCTGACGGACCAGCAACTCCGAATCACTGATCAGCTTGAGGGCCTTGGGACCATGCTGGAGGGCATATTCGAGGGCCGCGATCAATCCC
>QHVR01000489.1 GCA_003223595.1 Acidobacteriota bacterium | reverse complement strand
TCGAAACCATCCAGGTTTCGGTGGCGCACGCGTATCCCGGAACCGAGCTCTACGATTACGCCGTGAAGAACGGGTTCATTGTCGGCGACAACAAGATGGTCGATGAAGGCGGACATCAGCTGGCCCACATTCAGTATCCCGGCCTTCCCGCGGATGAAATACTTTCGGCCGTGCATCGCTTCTACGACGAATATTATTTCCGTCCCAAGGCTGTGTTTCGCATCCTGAGAAAAGCCGCTTTCGATAGCCATGAGCGAAAGCGCCTTTATGGTGAGGCCAAAACCTTCCTGAAGCTGCGCTCCCAGCGAAACAAGCTGGTGAAGAAGCACGCCAAAGAGGCTGCGGCGGGCCAACCACCGGCCGGTCCGACCACCGCCAGCCGTCCGGCGGACGCAGTGGGCATGACAGATTAGGAACGAGTTCCCGGTTGCCAAGTTCGGTTCTACGCCGACTGAGAACCGGGAACTGACAACTGAGAACTGCGTTTGACCTTTCGCAAGTATCTAGTGCTGGCCGGGGTGACCGTCTTCGCGGCGGCCGGTGATTCCATGCTGTCGCACGGCATGAAGCAAGTCGGCAATATCTCCGTTCACAATATTGGCAGCCTGTTTTTGGCGGTGAGCAATCCCTGGGTTGCCATCGGCATCCTTCTGCTTCTTGCGTTCTTCGCGTCTTACATGAACGCGCTTTCCTGGGCCGATCTCACGTATGTGCTGCCCGCATCTTCGCTGGGATATGTTTTGCTGGCGTTGGTGGCTCGCTTCGCACTGCACGAGCAGGTCAGTCCCTTGCGCTGGGCGGGAATTGCTTTGATTTCCGGCGGTGTTGGATTTGTGGCGGGAGGACCATCTCTCACCCATCATCAGGATCCGGGCGCCCCTTCGGGCAGTGCGCACTCCAATGGTGTGGGTGCAGGCCCGCGCAACCAGCAGCAAGTGCGCGTCGCTACCGGAGGCAAGCCGTGAGGCACCTCTACACCTGGTGTGGGATTCTGCTGGTGGTGTCCTTCTCTGTCGTGGGTGATGTGACCATGTCACGCGCAATGAAGCAAGTGGGTGATCTTCACGCGCTTCGCCAACGCTTCGGAATCGGCACCGTCATTTGCCGCATTTTCTCCAATTCCACGTTCTTTGTTGCTGTCGCTGCGATGGCGGTTTCTTTCTTCAGCCTGCTGTTCTCGCTTTCTTGGGGAGACGTGAGCCTGGTCGGCCCGGCGGCCGCTTCGCTCACCTTTATCGGCAATGCCTTCGCCGCCAAACTCTTCCTGCGCGAAAAAGTGGATCGCCGCCGCTGGATGGCCGCTTTGTTGGTTGCTGGCGGTGTGGCCCTGCTCGCGGGCTAGTTCTCCCTTGAACTATTTGCTTGGGCTCGGTTTATCCGCTGCTGGTTTTGCTCCAGGAGTTCGTTCAATTCCATCACCAGTTCGTCGAATGTCTGGGGGGCCTGCTCGACTTGGATTCGCTCGCAGAGATACCCGAGTCGCTCTCGTTCCTCGGCGGTCATTGCTCGGCCTCCTAATGTGGATCTAAACCTGGGCGCACTATTCCGGGCTTGTCTGTCGGGGTATTCACTAAAAGTGCCCTGGACGGCTTTGACAGTCGAGGCCAGCTTCAGAACGTAACAATTTTCGTGGATCGCCCGGCCGCACTCGTCGGTTTTTGCTGTCTCCAGCTCAACCGGTTCGTTACATATGGAGCAAGCTGGTTTCGAACTGCAGCGCCACACCCCTGCGAGATCCGCGAGGGGTATGCGGTGAAAATAATGAATTGTCACGATTCAGCCTCGATGCGTCACAACCCTCTATTGTCGGACGAGCGGAATTGCTGGGGTCTGGGACTGCTTGCCTACAGGATACACCGTAGGCGGACTGCCACAAGCGCCAAAACGCGCCAAAACGCGAGGGCGTGGGAACAAAGTACAGTTTGTGAGGTATCGCGCACCCGCGCAGAATGTGCTTTTCTCACTACAGCACTTGCTTCGAGGACGCTTTGTGAAACTGCCGCCGGATGACCGCATTGCCGAACTTCCCGAATTCTTCGACCACAACCGAAACCTGGAAGATCGCATGCGCGAGCTTTGTCAACAGCTCGCCACGTCACCCGACGACTGCGACCTGGATCAGATCCGCCAGGAGCTGTTGTGCCTCTCTCATGAGAAACTCAGCCGGTCTCGGAATGTCCCGATAGAACTGCCCGAAGGCAAGTTTCTCGCGACTCGCCGGGTGAGCCGGTGTTGAGCCTGGAACGGCGATAGCGGCATTGCCAGCTTCAGCGGCCTACTCACTGGTAACTTTGGTCATACCAATTTCGCCCTATACCTTCGCACCCTCACCACCGATAGTCTCTTCCCAACTCCGCTAACAAAATAGAACGGCTTCGATTGCTTTCGTCGGGAGAAACGATGGAGCGGCGCCCCCTTCGCGTGCTTGTGGTGGACGACAACGAGAGTGTGCGTCGAAGCATCTGCCAGATACTTGATTCCCAAACTGATATTGAAGTGATCTGCCAGGCTGTGGACGGCGCCGACGCTCTCAACCAAGCCAGGCAGCATCACCCTGACCTGGTTCTGCTGGACATCACCATGCCTACGATGAATGGGCTGGACGCCGCGCGAATCCTCAAGCGTGAATTTCCCGCCATGCACGTTGTGATTGTGAGTCAACACGATTCTCGCGGCTTTCAGTGGGCGGCCTTGGCCGCTGGCGCAAGTGGCTACGTGGTGAAGAGCAATGCTGCCCAGGATCTGCTTCCAGAGGTGCGGCGCATTCAGAATTTGCGCATGTCGGCTTAAAGCACTGCCGGGGGCGAATCTTACGCTGCGTTTCTGGAACCTTGCGGCTTATCGTCCTCTTTCACGGCTTGCAGGACCAGCTCTCCACAGTTTGATTCCGGCACTGCGAGATCCGTGCCCCGAGGCACTTCGTCCTTGTGTCCAGCGTCGGTGACAAAGATTACCCGTCCTTCGGGGCAGTTTCTTCGAAACAACCGGGTCAGTTCCTCTGCCTGCTCCTTCGAAACTCGGTAGCAGATGACGAAGACTCCACACCGGCCCCGAATCTTGCCTGAATGGGGCTGAGCACCGAAATAACCTGCAAGCCGCCGCTTCGAAGCGTGGCTTCCCGCATGGCCAAAGCATCGGGATTGGGGCTGAGCGAGAGGACCGTATTTTTCTCCATCGAAGGCTCCAAAAGCTTCACTTAAGATGCGCCGGCCATGCACTCTTGTTGCACAAAAGTCCACTCCGGACGTGCAAGGTGGAAGCTGGAAGGTGCCCGACTCAAGCCCTTCTTTGGCTTGCGTGGGGATGGTGGCTGACATTTGGGATTTTCGTTCATCCCGTACTCGGCCGGGCACCATCGCAAAACTCAGGCAGCCAAAGCACCTGCGGTTGCACCAAAGTCAGCGTGAACCAATGCCCCGAATACGAAAAACTCTCCTCCCGCGTGGACGAAATGCTGAAGAGCTTAGCCGACACCACCAGCTTGCAGCTTGAAATCTTCCGCTCGAAAAAACCCGGCGAGTTCATGCGCGTAGACAAGGAACTGGAACTAATGCTGGGTGAGAAGGAGCGCAGGATCGGCGCCTTGCAACAGCACGTCAATGAACATCAGTGTCACGAACGTGAGGCAGCATGAATGCTCCGCATCGTTCTTCCTCTGTGATCCCCTGTGTCCCCTGTGGTGAGCCGTTTCTGCCAGGGGGGCCGCGTGAAACGCCCGTCCATGGCCGACTTTCGCGGACATAAGAAATCTAAGTAGATGGATTTTCTGCAACCCCGGTTTTTCCGGCCGGCATCTCAAGCCCAAATCAACGGGCTTCTACCGTAAGCCCACCTAGTTCTCCCCCTGCCGCAAACCCCATGCGGGAGAACTCCTTGTAGACGTACGATCCAACCACAATACGGAGAATCCAATGACTCATGTAAGCGTAAGACTACGCCTTACCACCATCCTCGCCCTGTTGTCCTTCTGTACGCTCACCATGGCCGCCACCGGCGCTATGGCGCAGCCTCCTGCTCCGCCCAAGGTTCCGCATTCCCTCAGTGCCTTCGTGCAGTGGAGCGACGGTGCCGGCAATACCTTAACCGGCCTGATCCATATCACGAATTTCTCGATTCAGGGAAACCAACTCGTAGCTGAGGGCGTATTGAATGGCATCGTCACCCGCGACGGAACTCCGACTGAGATCACTCAGAACGTAGCCTTGCCGGTGATGAGTGCGGATCCCAGTTGCAGCCTCGTCAATCTTGTCCTGGGCCCGCTCCACCTCAATATTCTTGGGCTTGTGATCGACCTGAATCAGGTCGTGCTCAATATCACCGCGGTCCCGGGTGCTGGCAATCTGCTGGGCAACCTGCTGTGTGCCGTTGCCAACCTGCTGAATGGCGGAAGCCCGCTGAGCACCTTGCTGACCCAACTCCAGACTCTGCTGAACCAGATTTTGGCTGCCCTTTAAAAGCTGATGGGGAGGGAGAAGTCCCCTCCCCAATCTCTCCGCGCGAGCAGCAACTCACG
>QHVR01000332.1:391-10358 GCA_003223595.1 Acidobacteriota bacterium | reverse complement strand
ATCTTGGCGCGCTCGAAACAGCCGCGTCCAAGATTCCAGTTCAGGGCGCTCGTTATCCGGAGAGTTTGCAGAAGTTGGTAGGGCGCTAACCGTGGCAAACGTCTTCATGCTGGGCGCGGCTGGGCAGATTACCCATTTCGCAGAGCTTTATTGGTTCTTAAACTTCTACTTCCCGTGCTGCTGATGCGGAGTAGCGTTGGAGCAATTGGCTCCGGTACGTAATTTGGCGAACAGCGTGTGTAATTCCTAAAAGCCCCGGTTTCATAAAGCAGCGGCGACCGGCTTCGGAATGACACTGTGGACATTTGACTGAGAGTTCTGGATGTCCTGCGCGTAATCCTTTGCGCGCTTGTCCAGAAGTGATCGGGGGTGGTTTCACTTGGGCAATCATGGCCGGCGGTCTCTTTGCTAAGTGCTGTGTTCCGAGCCATGCACCCTGACCTGGGTGTTGTGGCAACCATAATTTCTGGGTGGAATTGTGGCTGAGAATAGAGTGTGCCAAGGAGAGGAGGTTTGCCGTAATGCAAAGATAACAATGAACTTACATTGAATTAACAAAATTTACATCGGTAGCAATTCGGTAGCTGACTGTGGAATTTGTGAGAACAATCGCTGGTAATTGGCAGGAGGTTTCGAAATAGTGCATACTATGCCGCACTTCAGCTGCGTC
This sequence comes from Acidobacteriota bacterium, assembly GCA_003223595.1. Taxonomy (GTDB): domain Bacteria; phylum Acidobacteriota; class Terriglobia; order Terriglobales; family Acidobacteriaceae; genus Sulfotelmatobacter. The sequence goes on along the minus strand of QHVR01000332.1, from coordinate 9,688 downwards.
ATCGCCTGAATTGAATTGGAGCTAGACGGAATGGGCGAGTAGACCGGTACGTCCGATGATGCTCGGCGCCCAGGGCGCTATGGGAGCGCGTGGTTCGTTTTTCCCCCTTGTATTTCAAAGGGATGGGCTAGATTCTTTGTTCCTGCAAAACGGTCGTTGGGCTAATTGGTTAGGGCTTCTGCGAGCGACTGCATGGACAACTCTGCAGGAAGAGACTTGTTCAAAAAATTATTTCCGGCTTCGTCTCTGGTGGCGTCTGGCCTGCCCGCATTCCAACGCCAAGAGACGATTTTCGTCACCCTGGATCTGTCTCTGCTCTCGATTCTGCTGGTAAGTCATGCGCTGCTTTCCACGTATTGGGGAAATCCGAGTACGCTGCTGGTCTCGGTGCTGGGGATCGGGTTCTCGCTTCGTTCCGCCGAGTTCATCTGGGTGCACTCGTTGTCAGAAATGCCAAGCCAGCGGGCGATTATCCGACTCACGTGGTTGTCGATCTATTTGGACTTTGCGCTAGGCGTAATACTTTCAATCCTCACAAATTCTGAAGACCCTCCCTATTACCTGTTATTGGTCGTGCCTGTTTTGCTCGCCGCCTTCCGCTTCCCCGCGCCTAAAGTGGCGTTGATTATATTGCTTTGCAGCTTCGGTGTGTTCTTTCCCGTGTGGGCGTTCTTCCGACAGCATCCGCCGGTGGAAATTCTGGAGTATCTGGAAGCAGGGGTGAGTTCAGTTCTTCTCTTTATCGTCGGATCTGTGGTCTGGATGCTGGTTCGCGATCTTCGTCAGCGCGAGGAAGAAGCAGAACACCATCTTGTTACGCTGTACCAAACGCGTCAGAAATTGCTTGAAGAGGAAAAACTTGTCGCTCTGGGTCATTTGTCGGCTGCCATTGCAGGGGAGATCCTGACGCCAGCAGCATACATATGGGAGTCAATTGCTGAAGCACGACAGACACCGGCAATCGAAGGCGACCCGAAACTGCAGGCAGCGCAAACGGAAGCTTCGCGATTGATTTCGCTGGCCAGTGATTTTCTTTTCTACGCACGACTGGATGCGTCCACCGGAACTGTGACTTCGGTGCCACTCGTGGCCGCCGATGTTGTGGACAGTTGTCGGGGCAGGGCTGAGGAGATGGGAGTCAAAGTCGTACTTGATCAAGGCGGAGAACTATTCATCGACGCCGATCCCATTCTTTTAAGGCAAGCGATCATGAAGCTGGTGCAGAATGCAATTGAGGCCTGTGGGAAGGGGGACGTGGTTGAGGTCAGGCTGTATGGCCGGGATCAGTCCGTCTGTCTCGAAGTGCAAAATCCCGGGGCTCCCATAGCGGACAACAATCGCACTCGTATTTTCGAACCTTTTTTTACTACTAAGGCAGGCGGCACAGGAATGGGGCTGTCCATATCGCGCAAGATAGCGCGGATTCATGGGGGCGACCTGGAATTGATTTCAAATGATCCCGGTAAGATTTGTTTTTTATTCACGATCCCGGCGCTGGAGGCTCCGCGGGGCGCGGCTTCAAAGCGGGTGGCATTCGGGGTGAGTAGCTAGAGCATACGGCTTTCGGCCCGGGCAGTGGATTCGCACATTCGATATGCAAGTAAGGAATCAGAAAGTGAGCGTCACGGTTCGCCTCTCGTCAGCTTTGGGTTCGGTGATGAGAAGTATCGCTGTCTGCATATTTGCCATGTGCGTGTTTCCGTGGGTCATGGCCCAGGAAGTGCCATACTTCGTGACCTATGACCACCACCTCGAGGAACCCGGGAACCTTGTGCTGGAAACCTTTACCACAACCGGCATACCCAGCGGTCGTGAGCCCGGCCAGCATTTTTATATTGCTCCTTACATGGAAGTTGAATATGGATTAACCAACCGGCTTACCACCTCGATGTACTGGGAGGGACAAGGCACAGCAGGAGACAGCGCGGTCTTCACTGGCTGGCGATTCGAAACGCGGTTTCGACCATCCTTGCGTGAACACAAAATCAATCCCGTGATTTACCTGGAGTACGAAAGCATCAATGATGCCAGCCGAATCAATAAAGAAGTCGTTGGTGAGGGTGTTGATCTCGATGAGCGGAACAGTGGGCTGCGAGCTGTGAAGAATCACGAACTGGAGACGAAGTTGATTCTGTCGAGCGACTTCGGAAAATGGAATTTGTCGGAGAATTTCATCGTGGACAAGAACCTGTCCCGAGGAGAAGGTTTCGAGTTTGGTTACGCCTTGGGAGTAAGCCGCTGGTTGGCGAAACGCGATCAGCTTGCGTACTGCCGGTTTTGTTCGCGGAGTTTTGTTCTCGGCGCAGAGATTTACGGAGGTTTTGGTTCCTCAATGGAACCGCAGTTTGGCCTCCGCGATACAGCCATGTATGTGGCGCCCGGTTTATCCTGGCAAGTCAGCCCAAACGCTTGCCTGCGAGCGTCAACGGCTATTGGCATCGCTCACGAGACCAATGCTGTGCTGTTGCGCATCGGGTATAGCTATGAAATTCACGCTTTTCGTAGGCAATCACCCAAGAGCACCGATCTGCGTTGATCACAGGTGAAGCGCAGAAAGAAATCGCAGGGCCTGACAGCATGGTGTCAATGAAGTAGCACGTCCGCGTGCAACAGGGGGCAGGGCACATTCCATACGTACCTTCGAAACGATCATCTCTATTGGCGATTGCGGTTATGGCGCCACTGCTGATTACTGTTGCCATTCTGCAATACCAATGGGCGCGGGAACTGAGCAGTTCCGCCGAGACGCAAATCGACAGCAAGCTTGACGCCTTGATGGCGAGATGGGTGCTCGATCTCGATGATCAGTTATCCGCGCCTTGTATTGCATTGCAGGTCGGCCCCGACGCAGGCGAGCACGATAGTTGGAGTGACTATCTGGATCGCTATGTCAAGTGGAATGGGATAGCCGCGGCTGAGAAGAACGAGAATGTGTCCCGAAGTTCTCGGTTAGTCAATGATGTGTACGTCTGGGAAAGCAGTAGCGAGACAAAGCCACGTCTGTGGCACTTCGAACCCTCGCAAAAGAAGATCGGAGACTCGAGTGCGCCTCATGAGTTGATACCGTTGCTCAATCGGCTTCAGGGCAAGTCGTCGAGTCTTCGCGGCGCCGTGAACGCATGGAGGGCGGAGGGAGTCGGTTCTGACACGCGTTCGGTTGCCCATCGCTATCGGGCTATGAGCGGGTGGCAATTCGATCCGGATGTACCCGCGTTTGCTCATCCAATTCTCCACCATGCCCTTCCGCTCGATTCGCGAACACCTGTAAACCGAGGCGCGGTTGACTGGATTATCGTCGTTCTAGACTACGCTGCCGTCAGGAATGTGCTTTTGCCCGAACTGGCCACGCGTTACTTCGGAAGACCAAATGGTCTGGAATACAAAATCGCCGTGACTGCAAAGGGAACGAACAAACCCACTATCCTTTACTCATCCGATCCCGTGAACGTCACCGATTTAGCGAATTTCAGCACAACGATAGACATCTTTGATGGGGCACACAGGGAATCACCTCATCCTCAAAATTCCGCTGCTGAAACGAGAAGCGTGGACGATGAAACCTTCAATGATCTGTACGCCTCAGTATCATTTCCGGTCATGCAGACCAGTACGGCATATGCAGGCTGGAGATTAATGCTGCAACCCAAAAACGATTCCGGCCGCACAATGGCTAGCAGCTTTTGGCGTCGCAATCTCGTGCTCGGCGGCTTGCTGCTTCTTATGCTGGTTGCAAATATGATTCTGGTAGTCTTTGCCATCCATCGAGCCGACCGATTCGCCAGCCTGCAGATGGAGTTTATCGCTTCGGTCTCCCATGAACTGCGCACTCCGCTGGCTGCAATCTTCTCCGCTGGCGAAAATTTGAAGGACGGCTTTATCCCGAGTCAGAATAGCCTTGCCTTCTACGGTTCCCTGATCACCAGTAAGTCGCGCCAACTGATTCAACTGGTCGACAGAATCCTGCTGTTCGCTTCGACCCTGAGTGGCAAGACACAGTATGTAGTGCGGCCCCTAGCTGTGGCTGATGTTTTTCAAACCCTGCGAAAGGATACGGCGGGGCTACTCGAAGGCTTGGGATACACCATCGAGCAACACATAGAGCCCGGCTTGCCGGCGGTTATGGGAGATCTGTCCGGAATAGTGGCGTGTCTGCAGAATTTCGTCACCAATGCGACCAAATACGGTGGGCAGGACCGGTGGGTCGGCCTTTCGGCCAAGCGACATGCTGTGGGAAAAGCGGAGGAGATTGAGATCAGTGTTCAGGATCATGGTCAGGGCATTGCCAGCGCAGACTTGTCTCACATTTTCGAAGCGTTCTATCGTAGTCCCATTGCGGTTTCGGCCCAGATTCCCGGAACGGGTCTAGGTCTGGCGGTAGCAAAAAACATTGCCGAAACCATGGGCGGTCGAATATCGGTACAAACGGCAGTTGGTGTCGGCACGACCTTCGTATTACACTTACCCGCCGCCGTCGAAACCAAAGGACAACTTAACGGTTCGAAATTAGCGACCGAAGCTGCAAACCAACATGAATGAAAGCATTCTAGTCGTGGAAGATGATCAGGCGCTACGCGCAACCCTGACGGACCGACTCAGAGGAGAGGGTTACGTCGTAGATACCGCCCCGGACGGACACGAAGCCTACGAAAAAGTACTGAACCTGCCGTTTGATTTGATCATTTTGGATCTCATGTTGCCGGGCCGAAGCGGGCTTGATGTTTGTCGCGAAATCAGGCAAGCGGGTATGGCTACTCCTATCTTGATGCTCACAGCACGGAATCAGACGGTCGACAAAGTTGTGGGCCTAAGGATGGGCGCCGATGATTATGTGACCAAGCCGTTCGAGGCGGCTGAGCTAATCGCGCGAATCGATGTGCTGTTGCGGCGCGTTCCCATACACACGGGCCAAGGCATCCACGAGTTCGGGCCGATTCACGTCGACGTGAGAAGATCCGAAGTCACGCGCGATGGGAAACCGGTTTATCTTTCAGCCCGAGAGTTTCAATTACTGCGCTATCTCGTTGAAAGAGCAGGCCGAACGGTGCCGAGGAAAGAACCTTTGCAGGCGGTCTGCGGCTATCATGTCGATTCTCTAACGCGAACTGTAGATTCGCATATCGGCAGTTTGCGAGTGAAGTTAGAAGAAAATCCGAAGCACCCAGAATTTATCGTGACGGTGGCCGGCGTGGGCTATAAGTTCATGGGTTCAGCTCGGAAGTAAGTCGAAATCCTGCCGCTATCAACGAAAAAATCTAATCGTCTCACCGCACATTGACATCATGTCCCGGCTCGCGTTCTGCAGAGTTGTAAAATCCTTTTACAATTTGAATGTGTATGTGATGTCTTGAAAACATCTCAAAGCCTATGTAAAAGCAGGTAGTTGTTCTTGCTCCACAGCAACAAGGCAGTAAGCCCGAGGCAATATTCTCCGCTCGTTGCACCTTCGGGCCCCTCCCCCTTCCAAGCCCGTTAGTCCCAGCAACCACGAGGACATCATGCGAAAGTCTCATCACATTTGGTTGCCAGTGCTACTGGTCTGTGTAGGTACAGCTATCGCGAGTGCGCAGTCGTTCAAGGTTCAGTGTCCGGCTAAGACCAGCCTTCACCCTTCTGGCACCGCTTCAGCTTCCTTTGCCGGTCCCGTACAGGGCACCATCTCGATTCACCCAGACTTTGGGTCGGATTTCCAGCTGGCGTCAAACGATAACGGGGGCGCCGTGAAATGCCAGGAAGTGTCTGGAGGCGATGGTTACGCCACCATGGCGGATGGTACGCAGACGTACCTTTTCGGATTTGGCCCTCTGTCAGGTTTGGGCCTGATCGCCAACGGGCAACCTGGAACGCAGCTGGCCGACGATTTCAACAAGCCCTACACCGATGGACCCAACTTTTTTAACGGCCAACCGAACCCGAACTACGACCCCGGTGCTCCCAACCCGAACGGCGCAATTACTGATGTGGCGGCCATCATGCACACCGGCGTTATGAATGCCAATATGCCCGCTCCGCTGATCGCGATCGATGAGGACGACGAACTATTCCTGACGTTGACCAATGTCGGAATGATCATGCGGCCCGATCTGTTTGAGCAGCATACGATTCACTTCCACGGGTATCCGAACGCTTCCTCGTTCTACGACGGCGTTCCTGACGCCTCAGTGGCCATCAACATTGGCGGCAGCTTCACCTACTACTACCTGGCGCCAGATGCGGGAACGTACTTCTGGCACTGCCACATCACGCCTCCCGAACACTTGCAGATGGGCATGGTGGGACAAATTTATGTGCGCCCTCGCCAGAATCGTGTCCCCAGCGGCATGTCGGTCTACCAGGCCCTCGTGAACGCGCAGGGTGACCTACGGATTGCTTCGAATTGCAGTAAGGACATCCTGTGCTCAACTCCTCTGCCTGTTATGCCTATCGATAACTCGCCCTCGGGGGGATATGTGAGCGGAACCGCAACGAAGATGTACGCCTACAACGATGGCGATGGCTCGACTCGCTACGATCACGAGTACCCGATTCAGATTCACGGCTTCGATCCTAACTTCCACTTTGTCGGAATGACGTTTAACCCCGAAGGCTTCGCCGACATGAAGGACAAGTATTTCCTTCTGAATGGCCGCAGTTATCCCGATACGGTCAACTTCCAAGGGAACTGGGATACGTCGTACGGGACATCGGCGACGCCGGCGCTCTACACCCAAGTCTCCGACGGCACGAATCACCCTTCGCAGCCGCTGCCGACCCTTATCCAGTTGAAGCAAGGAGAGCGGGCTCTTCTGCGCATCTCCGACCTGGACGTAACCGAATTTCAGACGCTGGCTTCGGTGGGAATTCCGATGCAGGTGATTGCCCTTAACGCTCGCCTGCTGCGGGATGAGGCTGGAAACAACATGTACTACAACACCAACTCAATCACGCTCGGCGGTGGGGAATCGCTGGACGTGATTTTAGATACGTGCACGGCGCGAGGCCCGGCCCCGGACTATGCATGCACCACGAAGATGCCGACGGGAAAATATTTCCTCTACACACCACAACTGGATCATTTGTCCAACGACGCAGAGAACTTCGGCGGATTGATGACCGAAGTCGTCGTTAACTAGGAGAGCAGCCATGAGTGACTTCAAGATGCAGATTCAGACTTCAGCCTCGCGACTACTCCCCCTGCTGGCGGTGGCTTTAATTTCGCTGCTCACGGCTACAACTTGGGCCGCGGTACCAGGGATCACCGGTCAGACTTTTAACTTAACGGCGCAACAGAGTTACGTGACGCAGCCCGACGGAGCGGCAGTTTACTCGTGGGGTTACGGTTGCGCGACGGGAGCAAATGTTGCGGCCCCGTCTTTCTTGCCCTTCCCCGGATTTTGCAATCCCATGCAGGTGCCCGGGCCGACGTTGATCGTGAATGAGGGCGACACGGTTGTGGTCACGCTCACGAACAATCTCCCGGCGGCTGCGGGCAACACTTCGATCCTGTTCCCCGGATTTCAAGTAAGCACGACAGACCCAAGTAATAGCGCCGTGCAAACCGGGGTTCAGGGGCTTCTGACTCGCGAAGCCGCTTCCGGAGGCGGCACCGTCACTTACACCTTCATTGCCAACAAACCTGGGACGCATTCCTACTACAGCGGAACGCAGAGTGATCTTCAGGTAGAAATGGGGCTTTATGGGGCGGTTGTCGTTCTACCGAAGAACGTTGCAGGTTGCAGCAATAGCAAAGGTGAGTATTCGTTAGCCGTCGCAGCCTACGATGATCTGGTAGGTGCCACGAGCACAGTCAACCCGAGCTGCTACGACCGTGAGTATCTCTTCCAGTTTGCCGAGATGGACCCGCGCATTCACACCCAAGCGGAAGCGATTGCGACCTGTGCCGCAGGCCCCGGGGTTATCTGCCCAACTACTATGCAGACGGTTGCGACTGAGCCCTATCATCCGACCTATTTCCTGATCAACGGGCGCTCTATGCCAGACGACATGGACGCGAACTATGCTCCGGAATATCCGGCTCAGCCCTACAACGGCAATCCTCACATGCATCCCGGCGATTTGACGCTGGTGCGGGTGATCGGGACTGGACGTTGGCAGCACCCGTTCCACGAGCACGGCAACCACGTGCGCGTACTGGCTCGCGACGGCAATCTACTGCTCAGCGCAAGCGATTCTACGAAGCTGGCGGGGCCGCTGCTCTTTACTACGACGACCACTCCTGGCCAGGCACTTGATGGAATCTTCTACTGGACTGGCAAAGGTCTGAACTGGGACATTTATGGTCACAAGCCGGGCGATGGCAGTGTGTGCATTCCGGATGCAAATGGCTATTACACCGCCGACAGCGGAGCGCTGAACTACTACGAGTGGTGCGCCGATCATGACAAGCCGCTCGAAACGCACCCCTACGGCAGCGTAGGCAGCGGCGGTCCTGCCACTTTGCCCGACGCCAATATTCTGGCGGACGGAGCATGGTACGGCGGATCGCCTTATCTCGGGCCAGACGCCACAGCCAATGCGGTCGGCACGAGCCCCATCCCTCCAGCAGGCACTGTGGTCAACTCTCCCACCACGGAAGCTGGATACGCGTTCATGTGGCACTCGCATAACGAGCGCGAAATCACCACCAACGACATATTCCCAGGCGGAATGCTGATGATGATGCTGGTTGATCCGCCGGTCTTTCACATTAACGAAGCTCAGTGAGGAGAGATAGAAAAATGCAATCCACCTTTATGAAAGCGACTCTAAACAAAGCAGCATTGGCGGTTACCATCCTCCTCCTGGCGGCCGCTGTGTGCTCGGCGCAGTCCACGGTGAACCTGATCGCGGGCAGATACCCGACGACGGTGTTGCCCGACGGCAACGTCGTGCCGATGTGGGGATTCGCGTGCGATTCAGCGAAGCTCCCGACCGGGAATGCGACGTGCGCGGCGAACAAGAGCGGCGCTTGGGCTCCACCGGTCATCACCGTGCCCGCCAATAGCGGTCTGACGATCACTCTTAAGAACACGCTGACGGTGCCGACGTCCATCGTTATCGTGGGCCAAGTCGTCGGTGGAGGCTTGGGGTCCCCAACTACGGCATCCAGTCCCACGCATGCGCAGCAGGGTACGACTTGGCCAATTGCTGGCGCTCCGGGCCCGGATAGCCCCACCTTTACTCCTCCGAAGCAGGGGGACCGGGTGCAGTCCTTTGGCACCGAGGTGGTGCCTGGCACACAGCAGGACTATCTGTGGACTGGTTTGAGGCCGGGCACGTATTTGATCGAAACAGGAACGCATCCCTCGATTCAGGGTCCGA
>QHVR01000332.1:0-272 GCA_003223595.1 Acidobacteriota bacterium | reverse complement strand
CCGCGGATGCTGCCGCTCAGAGTGCCGGTTTCATGGAGACGACTCCGTGGACATTTGCCTGCGGCCAAGCGAAGACTTGCTATCCACCGGCAGTGAATTACAGCCCGCTCTATTTCCTGGTGAATGGTTCGCCTTTTGACCGCACGCAGCCCAACAATTCCGGGTTGTCAATCCCGGCCGCTTCCATCTCTGGCAACGTGCTGCTACGCTTCGTCAACGCAGGCCTGCGGCTGCACGTGCCGAGCGTAGTCGGTCTTGACATGGCGTTAGTC
>QHVR01000488.1 GCA_003223595.1 Acidobacteriota bacterium | reverse complement strand
TACGTTTGCAGTTCTAATCACAGCAGGAGGAGTCAAAGCTTACGCACAGGCACCAACCGATCCGCAAATCGCGGGCATCGTCCAAACTGCCAATCAAATCGACATCAATCAGGCAAAGCTCGCGTTGAAAAGAACCAGCAACGCACAGGTGAAAGAATTCGCCCAGCAGATGATTTCAGATCACACCAGCCTGGAAAAATCCGTTAACGATCTCGCCAAGAAACTGGGCGTTACTCCCGACGACAGCCCCACGTCAAAGCAACTCAAGCAGCAGGCCGCTGACGAGACGAAGAAGCTGACCAGCTTGCATGGCGACGCTTTTGACAAGGAATATGTTTCGCATGAAGTCGCCTTTCATCAGGCAGTGATCGACGCCGCCAAGAACACTCTCATTCCGAATGCAAAGAATGCTGAGCTGAAGTCTGCGCTCGAAGGTGCTGCTCCGCTTCTGCAGGGACACATGGAGCATGCGCAGCAACTTGAGCAATCGCTGGGTAGCAAGTAAAGACCCGGTTGCTTTTCCACCGGCGCTAAATGAAGAGGAACCAGCAGATTCGATGAGTACCTTGGCATGCTGCGATCTGGGCGTCCACTCACCGCACCGCCACGGCTGCAATGTCCGAAAGTTATTGCGGCCGCTGGCGGTGGCATTCCTTTCGGCTGTGTGCCTCGGGGCACAGGATGCTCGTCCTGTCAGCGCCACAAACCCCATAATTGTCATGAGGCAGCTCAACTTCAATCCACCCCAAATAACTGTGAAGGCCGGGGGCACAGTCGAATGGAGAAACGAAGACATCTTCTCTCATACGGTGACTGCCGACGACGGGAGTTTCGATTCAGGACTCATTGAGCCCGGTCATTCGTGGCAAATGACATTCAAAAATGCGGGAACGGCTGCGTATCACTGTCGACCGCACCCGAACATGAAGGCAAAGCTCGTTGTCCTAGGAGCGAATGAACAAAGCGCCGACGGAGCAATAGGCAGCCCTGCGACGCTCAAGTGGTCGCCTCCGAGGACGCCAGAGGAATTTCACCCCATCCTCGTGAACTTTACGGCAGCCCTGCTGCCACTCGCTCTGTTGAGCGACATCCTTGGTCTCACCTTCCGACGGCAGTCTTTTCACAACGCGGCTTGGTGGATGTCGTTGTATGCCGCCGTGATCACTCCATTTACCGCTGCGGCAGGATGGTGGTGGAGACGGGCGCAGGGCTCTGCTCTGCCAGCAAAGCTAATTACCGTGCATCAATGGTTGGGAACCGCGGCCGTGGTGCTGCTCGCAGTACTGGCAATTTGGCGCTGGAGTATTCACAAGCGCGACGCGGCACCGAGCTTCCCGTATCTCATGCTTGCCGCGATTGCCGTCCTCGCTCTCGTGTATCAAGGAAGTTTGGGTGGCAGAATGGTCTTCGGGAAGTGACGTAGGTCGGGGTATTTGGACTGTGCAGTGATTCACTCTCGTGCAAGCGTAACAAGTTTCATCCTACGCCTTAAACCTCTACCCGACGCCGTGGGCCGTTCGCAAATGCAACAGGACAGTGGGGTCTCTCCCCAGTGTGTGTCGCAGTCTCAAGACGCGCATGTGCCTACGGTCCGTGTAGAAGGGTAATTCTGGTAACCTAACTTCCGGCAACATTCGTGAGCGCAAATGACACGCCTCTGATTTTGCACCGTGAATGCTAGAACCCGGACTGGCTGTGTTCCCAAACGGGCGCTCAGATCCCGGCATACCACGCGTATCCAGCGTCGGGATCGGCACCGCCTAGACCTTTGCCGAAGCCTTTGAGGGTGTCTGTCAGGGTGAGATGGTTGAGGTACTTCACGCTCTTGTAGCCGAGCTGGCGCGGGACTCGCAGGCGCATGGGCCCGCCGAACGGCACGGTAAGTTCATTCCCGTTCATTCGGTGAGCAACCAGCGTTTGGGGGTGCAAGGCGTCCGCCATGTCGATGCTCTCCCACCAGTCCGGTTGTATTGACCGGTAGACGACGTAGCGCGCCTGCGGCAGCGCGCCGACGCGATCGAGGATGTATGAGAGCGGCACGCCGGTCCATTCGCCGATGTACGTCCATCCTTCTTCGCAGCCGATCATGGTGATATGCGTAGTGGTGGGAAAGCTGCGCATCTCTGCCAGCGAGAGCGTGGCTGGCCGCGTCACCATGCCGTCTACAATCAACTGCCAATCGACAAAACTGGCTGCCTGGAGCCGCTTGAATTCATCGCCTAATGGATCGACTGGATTGGC
>QHVR01000487.1 GCA_003223595.1 Acidobacteriota bacterium | reverse complement strand
AAGATCGGAGATATGTCCTCGCTATACTTGCGAGGGCTTTATTCCAAGTTTAAGGACTATGGAGAGCAATGGGCCTACACGCCCGGGATCAATGTTTTCATCACGGATCCAGCGGATCCTGCCAATACTTGTGGTATCACCACTCCAGGAGCTGCCCAGGGTTGCGGCAGCGATGGATTGCAAGATGTCAATCGAAAGCCCGGACAGCAGATTTTCAGCGTTCAGGCAGGGGCTCGGCACGCGGTCCGAAGCCTGCTTGTTTCCTACCGGGTTGCTCTGTCGCAATCACATTACACAGGGGGATTTCCGCGCATGGGCTTCGACGGGCCCGGCGCCAGCAACAACAGCGTTGCCTTCGCCGTCGATACGAAGGACCCCTTTGTTCCCAAGCTCAATGTCATCAATGGAATAAACATTTACGATCCGACGCAATACACGCTGGGGTTCGGTTTCACGGAAAACAATAGCATTTTCGAGCGCGATGTCGTGGGTGACATCTCGGTGAACAAACAATATTCAGTCGGCTCGCACTACAGCACGTTTGAAATGGGGATGAAAGGCTGGGACGCGCAAAAAACGCAACGTTTTGATCGGGAATTCTACAACGCCGCCGGCGGGCAGCCCATGACCGACTTCCTCAGCACCTTCACTGACAAGAACTACTATTTCGGACAGTACACCTACGGGCCAGTCACGCAATTCAGCAAGATTCTCGCAGCCGTGCAGAGCGGGGGAACCAGTCCCGACGTTCAAAATAACCTTCAGAACGCCTTCAATATCGGCGAGCGCATCTGGGCAGGTTATGCAATGAACAC
>QHVR01000486.1 GCA_003223595.1 Acidobacteriota bacterium | reverse complement strand
CCCATATTTCATTGACGATCCTTCATCGGTGCCTGAGTTCTCCAAGGGAAACCCTGACCTGAAACCCACGCATGCGCAGAACTTCGACGTACTGCTCGAACACTATCTGAAGCAGATGGGTTTGATTCAGGGCGGCTTCTTCTATAAAGCTTTGAGCGATCCGATCTACCCGGTGACGATCAACCAGGAAACGCCCAATGCCACTAGCACTTTGGCCAATGGCCCCAGC
>QHVR01000485.1 GCA_003223595.1 Acidobacteriota bacterium | reverse complement strand
ACTGCAGATATCTGCGGCGATATTCTTCCTCTTCAGCGAGTTTTCAGGTTCAACCCATAGCCTTATTCTGCAAACTGCCGAGCATACTACTGGAGGAATTCATGCACTCTCGGGCTGTAATTGCTTGCTTTCTGCTCGCACTGGTCTCGTTCACGCTTCGCCTCCGCGCTGCCGCGCAAGGTACCTGGGCCGTCGAAAACACATTTCACGTTGGCGGCGACGGCGGCATGGACTACATCACCGTGGACGCCCAGAACCACCGGCTCTACGTTCCGCGGAGCACGCACACGATGGTCATCGACGCCGATTCGGGAAAGACGATCGCCGACATCCCAGGGCAGAAGCACAACCACGGAGTTGCTCTGGCGCCAGAGGTAGGGCGGGGATTCATCACCGACGGCGAAGGCTCAGTCGTTATCTTCGATTTAAAGACGAATGCAGTCCTGGGAACGCTCAAGGCGCGGCCCGATGCTGACGGCGTCATTTACGACAAGGCCACCGGGCTCGTGCTGGTATCTTGCGGCGACGAAGGAGTTCTGGTGACGATCAAGGCCGACGTCGATCCGAAGACGGGATCGATCGATGCGCCGATTGATCTGGGCGGGAAGCCTGAGTTTCTTGCCTCCGATGGAGCCGGCAAGGTCTATGTCAATTTGGAGGACAAGGACCAGATCGCGGTCGTCGACGTGAAAGCGAGGAAGGTGCTAGCTCACTGGCCGGTCGCTCCTGGCGGCTCGCCGGTGGGATTGTCGATCGATGTCGCGCAGCACAGGCTGTTCGTGGGATGCCGCAAGCCGCAGAAGATGATTGTGATGAGCACGGACGACGGCAAGGTGATCGCCGATCTTCCGATCGGGGCCGGCGTAGATGCCACGAAATTCGACGGTCAACAGGCATTCGCGAGCTGCCGCGATGGCAAGATGAGCATTGTAGGAGAAAATGCGTCCGGCAAGCTCCAGATCGTGCAGACTGTGACCACCGCTTTTGGCGCCAAAACCATGGACATTGACCCTGCGACTCACAAAGCATATTTGCCTACGTTCGAATTTGAGGAACAGAAGCCGGGAGCCACCGGTCGTCCGGCGGCCAAGCCGGGGAGTTTTATGATCCTGGTGGTCGGGCGCCACTGAGAGCTGCGCACCGGTTTTCCATTTCACCATGCCAGCCAGGCGCACCGTGATGAACCTGCTTGTGGCTCCCGCAAATCGACCTGTTCCCCCTGTAGCCGAGTTAATTTGGGTAATGAAAAACGCCAGGACGATTCACTCGAGTAGCATAATTCGGCCGTT
>QHVR01000484.1 GCA_003223595.1 Acidobacteriota bacterium | reverse complement strand
GTGGGGGACTTTTCTGATCCGGGGTTCCGGAAGTGGGTGGATTTTCGAATTCAGACGTTTACGGATTTTCTGCATGAGATCGACCAGACCGCCAAGGCAGTGAACCCGCAGATCAAGACCATTCCGGAAATTTATCCGGGGATCGAGTCAGAAGCCGTGCGGGTAGGGGCTGATGTCTACAGCCTTTATCCCGTGGTCGATGCGATTGCCCACGAGTACGAGTTCGGCAGCGGCGATCATATGGCTTCGGGGCGCAAGCCGCTCGACTGGTTTGAATACCAAGTGGGCATGCATTCGTTTCGCGCGTTTGCGCAGGGAAAGCCGACGTGGATTCTGAACTACTCCTGGGATGGCGACAAGACGGTGGACAAGCGTGAGGCGATGAAGAATCTCGCGATGTCGCAGGTCATGGCGGGGGCGAATTTCTGGGATGCGCCCGGGCACTCCATGGCGGGATCGAATGATTTGCCGACTCGCAAAGTCATCTTCGACTGGATTCGCGCCCATGAAAAGACTTTCTATCTGCAACGCAGTCCGATTGATCCTATAGGCGTCTATTTTTCCCCGGAGACACGAAACTACTATGCGAACGAGTTCATTCCCTCCTACCGGGGCATTTTGATCCTGCTGATGCAGAAGCATCTGGAATTTCAGGTGGTCACTCCCCGCACTCTGCAAGGCTTTCACGGGCGCACGCTGATCCTGCCGGATGTGCGCGCTCTAAGTTCCGCGGAGAACGACTGGCTGAAACAGTTTGAGGAAGGCGGAGGGCGGATCATCATCAGCGGCACGGACACGACTGAAGTCGGGCAATCGCACAACGTGGTTCGATTGGCTGATGATCCGGGGAAATCTTACAGCGCGCTGCTGGAAAAGAACTTCGAACAGACATCGCCGGAGGCGGAGCAAGGCTTGTTCAAGGCTCTCGAAGGCGGGGATGCGGTGCGGGTGAAAGCAGGGCAGCAGGTGGCGACCTCGATTGCGCGGACATCCGACGGACACGTGAATGTCTTTTTCGCCAACTTCACGGGGCTGGTGGGTGGCAAAAATCCGGTGCAGACGCCGCAGACGGGGGTGGAAGTCACGCTCGCGTCCAAATCGCAGGGGCGCGGATTCTTCCTGCCATTCCTGGGAGAGACGCAGGCGCTGAAGGGCGTCCAACAGGGGGACTCGATCACATTCACGCTACCTCCAATCACTAAGGGCGCTGTGTTCTGGTACGAACAGTAGAGGATCGCTCGACGTCGAGATCTTAGGCTCCGGGCTGCCAGGCTTTGGAGCGGGAAACTGCTTCGTCCCAGCGCTCGCGTAGAGCTCGGGCCTGCGACAACGGCAGGTTGGGCTCGAAGCGGCGATCTTTAGTGGCGAGGTCAGACTGAGCATCGGACCAGAATCCAATGGCACGGGCTGCGAGCATGGCTGCTCCCAGCGCTGTCGTCTCGGTCACGGCAGGACGGACCACAGGGACGCCGAGAATATCCGCCTGGAACTGCATCAGGCTGTCATTGGCTGCCGCGCCGCCGTCCACTCGCAATTCCTGTACCGGATTGCCGGAATCGCGCTGCATGGCGTCGAGCAGATCGGCCACTTGATAAGCGATACTTTCGACGGCGGCGCGGGCGAGGTGACCGGCGGTAGAGCCGCGAGTCAGGCCGAAGATCGATCCGCGGGCGTAGGAATCCCAGTGCGGCGCGCCCAAACCCACGAATGCCGGGACGAAGTAAACTCCTCCGTTATCCGGCACGGATTTTGCGAGGGCCTCGACATCTTCTGACTTGCGAATCAGGCCCATGCCATCGCGCAGCCATTGGACGACCGCGCCTCCGACGAAAACACTGCCTTCCAGCGCGTACTCGGTGGTGCCGCCAATGGTCCATGCGATAGTCGTCACCAGGCGATTGGAGGACGGGACGGCACGCGTGCCGGTGTTCTGCAGCATGAAGCAGCCCGTGCCATACGTGTTTTTGGTCATGCCAGATTGGTAGCATCGCTGGCCATAGAGAGCGGCTTGCTGATCTCCGGCGATGCCGGCGATGCTAATTCCGTTGAGCCCCTCGATGCCACTCACCTCAGCATAGATTTCGCTGGAGGAGCGAACTTGCGGCAGCACGGACCGGGGAACATCGAAAACCTTTAAGAGTTCCTCATCCCAATCGCGGGAGTGAATATTGAACAGCATGGTGCGGGAGGCGTTGCTGATATCGGTGGCGTGGACCCGCCCCTGGGTCAGCTTGTAGACCAGCCACGTGTCCACTGTTCCGAATGCCAGTTTTCCGGCTTCAGCGAGCTTGCGGGCGCCGGGGACATTCTCGAGCATCCAGGAGATCTTGCTGGCGGAGAAATAGGAATCGATCAGAAGGCCCGTGCGCTGCTGAATGGGCTCGCCATGTCCCGCGTTGCGCAAGCGCTCGCAGAAATCGGCGGTGCGGCGATCCTGCCAGACAATCGCATTGTGAATGGGCTGTCCGGTGTCGCGGTTCCACAGGAGCGTGGTCTCGCGCTGATTGGCAATGCCGATGCCCGCTATGTCTTTGGCGCTGGCACCTGCTTTCTCAAGAGCTTCACGAGCGACAGCGATTTGCGAAGAAACAATGTGCTCGGGATTGTGCTCAACCCATCCGGGCTGGGGAAAGATTTGCTCGAACTCGCGTTGGGCAACGGTGCGGATGGCACCAGCTTGATCGAACAACAGGGCGCGAGAGCTGGTGGTGCCCTGATCCAGTGCCAAGATGTATTTCACGCATCCCCCTTTGCGATTTCGGCAGAGACGTTGAGAACAACGTCTCTTCGAAGGTAGCGGCGAATACCGAAATCGTAGAGTGCGGCTCCGGCCAGACCGCCCAGCAAGGGCGCGACTACCGGGATCCACCACACGTGAGTGCCGTCGGTCATGCCGTTGTTTTTGAAGCCCGCAATGACGGCGAACAGGCGCGGGCCAAAATCGCGGGCGGGGTTGATGGCGTATCCATGCATCCCGCCGAAGCTCATGCCGATGGCGACCACTACCAATCCGATTATGGCGGGGACCATGTTTGCGCCCGGCGGCATATTAAATTCGTCGATGATCGCGAAGATCAGGAGCACCAGCAAGCCCGTGCCGATGAACTGGTCG
>QHVR01000483.1 GCA_003223595.1 Acidobacteriota bacterium | reverse complement strand
TCCGGTTTCCGGCAACAGCAAAGTGTTGTGCTGTTGAGACCTGTCCAAACCGCCGGCTGAAATCGCAGGATAACGTAAGGATTCGCAAGATTCGTCTTGACCATGGCCATGCGCTGGAACGAAAATCCTCAGTTCATCGTGCATTCACAAGGGGGCGGCCGTGGTGTGCCTCCTTAATTTTCAAATCCGGCCGACTTACGGCCCAAGGACCTACTTATGAGACGTGTCACTTCGTTCGTAATCATCGCGGTAGCCTCACTAGTCTTCTGCCAGTTGTCCATGGGGCAAGCGGTATACGGAAACATTCTCGGCACTGTGACCGATAAAAGCGGCGCGGCTGTACCCAATGTCGATGTAAAGATCACCGACCTGGACCGCGGCACGACCTCCCAGGTCAAGACCAATGAGAGCGGAAATTACGAGCAGACTCACCTGCTTGCTGGTCGTTACAAGGTGAGTGTTGCCGCATCTGGATTTGCTGCCTTTGAGGCCACTGCCGAAGTCCAGATCGACTCTTCTACTCGAGTCGATATCCCGCTCGGCGTGCAGGACTCAGGTGACCGTGACCGGCGAGACCCCGCTGCTGAAGGTGGACCGCGCGGACGTGAGCACCACGCTCACGACCGAGGAACTAGGCAGCCTTCCGATTTTGAATCGGAATGTCACGCAGATGCTGCTGGTAACTCCAGGAGCGCAACTGCACAGCGATTGGCAACACTCGCAGGCTGAGAATCCGCAAGGCGGTTATCAGATCGACGTCAATGGCCAGCAGTTTACGTCGAACGGGTTCTTGCTCGACGGAACGGAAAACAACAGCGCGATCCTTGGTATTGCGATAGTTAATCCGAACATTGACTCGCTTCAGGAATTCAAGGTGACGACCAGCGACTACGACGCCGAGTTTGGATCCGTGGCAGGGGCATTGATGCAGGCCACCACGAAGTCAGGCACAAATCAGTATCACGGATCTCTGTTCGAATATCTGCGGAACGATATATTCAACGCCAATGACCGCTTCTCGGGAGTTAACCTACCGTTGCGCTGGAATCAGTTTGGCGGATCATTTGGCGGTCCAATCATCAAAAATAAACTCTTTTTCTTTACTGATTATCAAGGACTGAGGCGGCGGCGTGACGCAACCGTCACAACTACAGTACCGACCGCAGCTGAGCGGAATGGCGATCTCACCGCGTTGCTGGGAGATTTCATTTGTAGCGATGGATCGACTTCCCCGACCGGCTGCGGCGCAAGCGCGTTGATGGTTCCCACCACTGAGGGCGGCACGATAGCGGCGCAAGCGGGCATGGTGTTCGATCCAAATTCGGGAGACATTGATCCGAGTTCCTTGTCTAGAAATGGAAACAATCGATCTGCCATCACCACGAACGGGAAACCGAACGTGCTCTCGGTGCCTCCGGAACTCACCAACATCCTGAATTTCCTGCCCCCGCCGAACGTACCGGGTGCGGGCATCAGTGATAATTACATCGCCACTGGAGCCGAGAAGTTCGACAGTAACCAACTGGACGCCCGCGTCGACTACAACTTCTCCGACCGGCTGCATTTGTTCGGTCGCTACACTATCGCGAATTTCAATCTATCCGCTCCGGGAGCGTATGGCTCAGAAGCTGGCGGCCCCGCCTTAACCGGCATCAGCTTTGCCGGAAAATCTGTGGACAGGAACCAGAGCCTCGCGCTTGGTTCCACGTACACCATCAGCACCAGCCTGATTACTGACTTCCGATTTGGTTTCTACCGCTACCGGATTCGGGTGCAACCGAATGGGGTGGGGACCACGCCCGCAACAGAAGCAGGCTTTCCCGGACTAAATCAGGGCACGCCAGAAACCAGCGGCATGCCTGCCTTCTACGTTGACGGAAACGGCGGGTTCAATTTTGGGTACGCCCTCGGGGTCAACCAATGCAACTGCCCCTTGAAAGAGACAGAGAATCACTTTCAATTCGTGAACAACTGGATGAAAACAAGAGGTAATCACAGTTTTGGCTGGGGCGTGGATATCCGTCGCGCTCAGCAGCAGAGAATTCCCAGTGATTCTCACCGCTCGGGCGAAATCACTTTCAGCGATGGCGAGACCGGGAGTGCGACTGTGAATGGAGTCGCTTCAGCGAGTGGCTTAACGAGCGGTGCGGGGTTGGCTTCATTCCTGCTAGGTGACTCTAGCCAGTTCGCTCGCTACTTCACCGGATCTGGATTCCATCCAGGTTTGCGCCAGACGCGCTTGTTTTTCTACGCACAGGATTCCTGGCGTGTGACCCCGAAATTAACGGTGAACTATGGATTGCGCTATGAGAACTATTTGCCGCAGACCGCCGCAAGCCGCGGAGGCGCAGGCAGTTTTGATCCCAATACCGGAGAGGTGCTGGTCGCGGGAGTCGGGTCGGTACCGGCGAATATGGGCGTGAAGGCCTATAACCTGGGATTCGCGCCGCGCTTAGGTCTGGCATACCAGGTGAAAGAACACACGGTGGTCCGCGCCGGCTACGGACGCAGCTTTACCCCTGCGGGATTGGGCGCAGTGTTCGGGCAGGCCCCGGATTACGATCCGCCCATTGTGAATCCGCAATTCAACGGTGCCGACAATAATTATGCAACCGTCTTCAACCTGCTTACTGGCCCACCAGTGATTCCGAATCCGGTGGTCCCCAGCAGTGGCCGCTATCCGCTCCCCAATGGCTTGAGCGTTTATTACTTCTTCAATCCGCCCAGCGCTTACCGGATTCCATTGTCGGATTCCTGGAACCTAACAGTGCAACATCAGTTTGCCAAAGGCTTCACAGCTGAAGTGGGATATGTCGGCAATGTGGGCCGCCACCTGTTCATGAATCCGAACGTAAACCAAGCCGCGCCGCCCGATCCAAATAGTAATCCCGCCACTTGGCCCGATTTCAACCGGCGCCGGCTCTATTACCAGAAATTCGGGTTAGAGCAGTGGCTTGGTGAAACCTGTAATTGTGACAATTCCAGTTATCATGCCATGCAGGTCAAGGTGCAGAAGCATGCCAACAACGGTCTGGATTTCTTGGTTACGTATACCTACGGTAAAGCCATGGCGAACACCGATACAGGCGGCGCGTATTCGAACAATCTGAATTGGTGGCAGGACCACGGTCCCGCAAATTGGGACCGTACGCACACTCTGACTATCAGCCACATTTATGCACTGCCGTTTGGACGTGGACGGCACTGGGGCGCCAACACCAACAGAGCTCTCGACCTGCTCCTCGGCGGCTGGAATTTCAGCGGCATCAGTACCTTCGAGTCGGGCCTGCCGTTCACACCTATACTTTATGACGCTCCGAACTTGTACGCCGATTTCAACAGCGTTCGACCGGACATGGTGGGAAACCCACATGTATCCAATCCGAGCGCAAACCTGTGGTTCAATCCAGCCGCTTTTGTGCCGCCCCAGGGAGTTGGTCGCAACGGGTATGTGCGTCGTAACTCATTCCGCGGACCGAGATTCAATAATCTCGATCTGTCTCTGGGAAAGGTGTTCACAGTCGCCGAAGGCAAGACCCTCGAGTTCAAGTGGGAAACCTACAATGCCGCGAACCATGTCAATTTGGCGAACCCAAATACGAACATCCAAGGCAACGATCCTGGAATGATCACTTCTGCTGCATCGATGCGCCAGATGCAGTTCGGTCTGCACTTCCGCTTCTAGTACTTGCGCCAGCCGAGCCATCCAGCCCGGCTGGCCTTGTCTTTATTCGTTGCTGTTCATAGAAATTTGGAAAGGACTCATGCCCCTGATGAAACTGCACGTGTGTTTCGTTCTCGCAATGCTAATCGCTGCCGGCTCCCATTCGCAGGCGCAGCAGGCGCCTACCTATCCCCCGCCCGATGACCGCTACAAAGTAGACATCCTCGAAGTGAAC
>QHVR01000482.1 GCA_003223595.1 Acidobacteriota bacterium | reverse complement strand
TGGCGGAAAAATGTATTGCGCTGATTGAGCGGGAGGCGGATCACGCCCGCCGCGGCGATCCAGCGCGCATCATCGCGAAAATGAATTCGCTGCTCGACAAAAATATCGTGCAAGCGCTGTACCGCGCTTCCCAGGCCGGAGTGGAAATCAACCTCATTGTCAGGGGAATCTGCGCGCTCCGTCCGGGCGTGCGCGGCGTGAGCGAAAATATACGGGTACGGAGCATCGTGGGACGATTCCTCGAGCATAGCCGCATCTATTACTTCGCGAATGGCGGCGACGAAGAGATCTACATCGGAAGCGCCGATTGGATGCCGCGCAATCTGTATGAGAGGGTCGAGGTGCTGGTTCCCCTGCGCGACGAGATGCTGCGGCAACGCGTGCGGCACGAGATTCTGGACGCCTACCTGGCGGACAACCGCAAGGCGAGAATTCTCCTGAAAGATGAAAGTTACGAAACCGCAGGATGCCCACCGGCGCAGCGGCATTCAGTGCCCAGGAGTTTCTTATGAGCGTGGCGGAAGGCAAAGCTCCGGCAGCTCTGCCCGTCCCCGCGTCTCCCAGAAAGCGTAAAGTGGTTGCCGGAAGGGAACGATAATCCATCATGATTCTTTACTTTTTGCGCCACGCCAGCGCGGGCGAACACGTGGCCAACCCCAAAAAGGATGAGAAGCGAGCTCTCGACAAGGAAGGCATCGAACAGTGCGGCTACATGGGCCGGGCTCTGGCTGCCCTCAACGTGCAGGTTGATACAGTCGTATCGAGCCCGCTGAAGCGTGCTACGCAGACGGCATCGCTCGTGGGCAATGAGATCGGGTATGAAGGTAAGTTGCAGATCGACGCTGGGCTTCGTCCGGGCGCAGGTCTCGCGGACTTTCGGAAACTGCTCGACAAATACTCGAAACAGGACGCGCTGATGGTGGTTGGGCACAACCCCAACCTGAGCCAGTTTCTAGGTTCGGTGATCAGTGACTCGGGCTGCGAGGCAGCCGTGGACCTGAAGAAGGGCGCTGTCGCGAGAGTGGAGATGCGCCGGACATCCGGCACGCTGCAGTGGTGCCTCACGCCGAAGGCCGTTCGCACCCTCTACGAAACTGCCGTGGAAAGTTCGCGTCCGAAGACTTCGCGGAAATAGTCGCGCTCTTTTTCTACCGCCCATTGCTCCAGGTCCACGCCCATTCGGCGGCGTGGGATCAACGTGAGCTTCACTCCAGCATCGCGCAGCGAGATTCGAACCTTCTCGACCGCGCGGGTCCGCCCCAGGTTTAATGCTCGCGCCACGCGTAGCAACACGATCGCTTTCTCTACATCTGCACGGTCTGCGCTGTCGATCAACTTCATGGGCCCATCGTCGACGGCGGGCTTCGATTTCCCGAGATAGCGGGCGATCGCCGCGATGATGCGCCGTTGTTGCGGCGTAAAGCCAAGAATTTCGGAATTAGAAACGATGTAGTGCGTGTGACGGTGGCGTCCGTTGCGATTCACGAAATCGCCGACTTCGTAGAGCATAGCCGCTGCGCTTAGCCATTCCCCGTACTCGGGTGGGAGTCGGTGCAACGAACGCAGGGCAGAGAATAACAGCGTGGCGGATTCGCGAACGTCCAGCGCGTGCTTGCGGTCCACGCGATAGTGCGCCACCGCATTCATAATCGATTCCCATCGTTCCGATTCGATTTGCCGGCCGGAACGGGTACTATGATCGTAGTCCGCCGCCATTTGCGCCAGGATCCCATCGCGCAGTCCCAGGGGAGAGTAGCGAAATCCTTTCAGGTGCAGGCGCTCCAGCAATTCGTGGTAGACCGTAGCGCCGGCCACAATGATTTCCGCGCGTCGTGGACCGATGCCTTCAATTTTCCTCCGCTCCGCTACGGGCAGCCGCGAAATGCGCTTGGCCATTCTGGCCACGTCGGCGCGGGAGACGACGTTTCGTTGCCGGCTCTTGCTGCCGCTGAAATGGCTGGCCACCGCTGCGAGTGATGCAGCAGTCCCCGAGGTGGCAATGACGTTCTTGATCTTTGCCGCCGTGATGCGGTTCACGACCTTGTTTACTTCCCGCGCAACGAACCCACGCAGGCTCGTCAACTCCCCCTTGCGTGGGGGATCATGACGTAGGAATTCATTGGTCAGACGAACCGCGCCTAGCGGAAGACTAACGGCATCGCGGATATGACCTCCCTGCGAAACGGTTAGTTCACAGCTTCCGCCGCCTAGGTCCAGCATCAGGGTTGGAAACTGATCGATGCGAGCCCCGGAGACCAGGCCGAGGTGAATGAGACGCGCTTCTTCGACGCCTGAGATGATCTCCACTTTCCATCCCGTCGCTGATCGTACCCACTCCATGAAGGCAGGGGCATTCCGCGCGTCCCGCATCGCGCTGGTGGCGACGACACGCACCGAGTCTGTGACCACCTGCTGGGTGGCCCGGTGAAAGCGCCGCAGAACCTTTACCGTCTCGGAAATGGACTCCGGGGTGAGAAAGCCGGAACTGAATACGCCTTCGCCCAGGCGCGTCACCTCGCGATCCTCATGCAGCGCGTGAAGACGTCCTCGTTGCAAACGCGCGATCTTGAGACGGACTGAATTTGAGCCGATATCAACCGCGGCGAAGGTAGGCATCGAAGGCCCACAGTTTACATGCGAGAACGCGAAGCGTCACTCAGGTGAGTTATGCGGCTTGGCTTTGTGACGCGGCAGGCCGCTTCGCAGGTTTGCGCGTCTGGGCGACACGATTTACGGCAGCAGAGTGGGCTGGTGATTCCGAAAGAGCAGCCACGGCATGGCGAAATTTAACGCGGGTCACATTGTGGAGGGCCGCCACTAAGGACGACTGCCCGATTTCGCCGAGTTGCCGGGCGGCGGTGCGAGTCAGCGTCATCCAGTCATGCCAACTGCCCAATGCATCCTGCAGCTGCTTGAGCTCCGCGATGAAACTGTCCCTTTCCGCAGATCGCGGAGCGAATTCCGCCGCATAGCGGGCGCGCTTCACCGTAATTCGATAACGATGGAGAATTTCGTCGCTCAACGGACCTGCGGTTGAAGTCGCGCGAAGCATCTCGTTTGCGACCCCCAGCGGATCACGGTTCGACGTTCCATGCAGACTCTGCGCAGCCCTCCGGATCCTCTTTGCTAGTTCGGCCACCGCCTTCTTTTTCAGCAGCTTCACGAGCTTTTGTTCATGTCGCACGCGAAAGTCGATGAGGCGGTGCATCAGCTGCGTTTTGCGCCGTGGTTCCTGCGGGACTTTGAAGCTCCGAAGCGCCGCCAGTTGCACATCGATGTCGCGAATGCTTCCCGCTCGGCGGCGAATGCGGCTCAACAGTTTCAGCAGCTTTCGCTCGTTCCGATCCCGCACCGGAAGCAGCAGGTCAAGGAACGTTTCGAGACGTCGGCTGGTGGTCCGAAAATCGTGAACGGCCTCGCGGTTGGGCTCTTCCGCGAGCCGCACCAGATTCCGCTCCATCCGGCGAAAAATGAGTTTGCCGCGATGTAATACCGAAGTCATAGAAAGCAGGTGATGCAGGAGGGTGAAGCAATCGAACGTCAGCGGAAAAGCCGCACCTAATTTTAACACCCCTGTAACACAGCTCTGCTAGCGTGATGGGGAATGGCTCATCCTGCATTCCCTCGGCCCGGTATGCACGGTCCACAACCCGTTCGAGCTCGGGAAATGAGTGAGGCGACGGCGCACCGGACCTCGCCTGTCCTCCACCTCTCGGGCG
>QHVR01000481.1 GCA_003223595.1 Acidobacteriota bacterium | reverse complement strand
ACATCGACCTTGACCGTCTTGGTGCCTCCCAGGCGTTCGAATTCGCGCTCCTGCAGCACCCGCAGCAATTTCACCTGTGTCGCGGGTGGCACATCTCCGATTTCGTCGAGAAAAAGCGTGCCCTTGTCCGCCAGTTCGAATTTTCCCGGCTTGCTCGCCACCGCTCCGGTAAAGGCGCCCCTTTCGAATCCGAACAACTCGCTTTCCAGCAAGTTCTCAGGAATTGCTGTGCTGTTGATCTTGAGAAATGGCCCAGAAGCGCGGCGGGACTTTTCGTGAATCGCGCGCGCAATCAGATCCTTGCCCACACCGCTTTCGCCTCCGAGCAGCACGGTGGCATTAGTGGGAGCCACTCGCTCCACCGTGGCCAGAACCTCCTGCATCTTGGGGCTGCGCGCGACAATGTTGGGATGCGAATAGCGCTTGCCCAATGCCTCGCGGAGACTCCGGTTCTCTTCCCGGAGATTGCGCACGTCCAGTTCCTTATGGATGACGATGCGCATTTCTGCCAGGGAGAACGGCTTGAGCACGTAATCGCTGGCTCCCGCCTTCATGGCTTCGACCGCAGTCTCAACGCTGCCAAAAGCCGTCATGACAACCACAGGGAGCGCGGCATTCTGCCTTTTCACGGCCTGCAGAAACTCCAACCCGTTCATGCCGGGAAGCTTCAAGTCCGTCAGCACCAGATCGATGGGATTGTCGCGCAGCAGTTTGAGTCCGGTCTCCGCGTCCTCGGCCGAGTGCGTGGTGAACCCCTCCTCACCAAGGTTCAACTCGAGTAGTCGGCGCATCTTGGCTTCATCCTCCACAATGAGGATGCTGCCCCGCACCTGCTTCATTTGCTGTAGGGTTTCTTTCACGAGATCACCAGGTGCTCAGAAGTAGACGGAGTGCTGGTTTCCGGTGCGGCCGGCAAGAAGATCACGAAGCACGCGCCCACTCCTTGCGCCCCATCTCCCGCCGGGAGGTTTGCGGTTTCCACGCGAATGAACCCATGATGACCGTCGATAATCTTCGAGACAATTGACAGGCCCAATCCCACTCCTGATTTCTTCGTAGTTACAAATGGATTGAAAATCTGTTCCCGCAACTCCGGCGGAATCCCCGCGCCGGAGTCCGCGATGCGGACCTCCACCCCGTCCGCGCTTCCACCCGTTGTGTTTCGCCGCGCCCCTTCCACACTCACCCGCAACTGTCCGCCGTTCGCTGCCATGGCATCGTATGCATTCTGAATGAGATTGACGAATGCCTGCTCGCAGAGACCCTCATCGATTGGAACCCGCGGGAGATTCGCCTGATACTGCTTTTCCACGCGCACCGGAGCGCCTTTCCAGAACTGCGCGACGTCATTCAACGCCCGATCCAGCACTTCCGTAATTTCATGCGGGTCCAGGTCAGCATGCAGGGGCCGCGCAAAATCCAGAAATCGCGTGACCAGCGCACTCAGTCGGTTGGTCTCGCTCGAAATGTATCCCGCCAGTTCCGTTGCCAACGGATTGGAATCGCCGAGTTTCTGCGTAAGCATCTCGGCTGAGCCCTTGATCACGCCCAAAGGATTGCGGATCTCATGCGCCAGCCCGGCCGAAAGCTGTCCCAGAGCGGCAAGCCGTTCCGAGCGCCTCGCCTCCGCCTGCGCTTGCTCCAGGCGGCGATTGGTTTCTGCCAAAGTGGCGGCCAGTTCCTGATAGCGCTGTGTCTGCCGCCGTATCTCCAGCGCAAACCGGTTCACCAGCATCGCGGCCAGATAAAAAAACAGGACGCGGATGGCGAGTAACCAATAACTCTCAGCCGCAATTTCGTACTGGCGAACCTCGGGGTCGAACAGGTACGCACAATACGTTGCGGAAGCCAGCGTCGTCCAGAACAGCGTGCTCCACGGGCCAAAATATTCCGCGGCCGTGACAATGGGCAAAAAGTAGATGGGCCAATAGCTGCTATTGATCGCAACTTCGCCGGTATGATTCAGCAGCAGCGCCGCTAATCCAACCTTGATGAGAACTATGTAGAGCGCGCCACGCTTGGGCAACTGCGCGATGACCCAGCCTTCCAGCAGTTGCGTCACTCCGAAGGCCAGCAGCAGCAATTGCTTGTGGAGCTCTTTTACCGGTGGAATTAAGGCCAGCCCCAGCAGAAAGAGCAGCCAGAGGACGTCCATCCAGTTGAGGTTGGTTCTCTTCTCGGCCATCACCGTGCTCGTCGGCGCCACAAAAGAATACGCCGGGAGAGTGCGCCCATCCCGGCGTCCAAAGCTCATTCCTCGGTTCGCAGAAGCATCTCATGCGAACCCTATCACAGTGCGAGGATCAAAGTCCTTTGTCGGCGGCCGCTCCTAGGTCGCCACCGAAGCTAAGCCATGCCCCACCCTGTATCGGCATCTTGGCCGATATTGGGGTGGGGAGACTTGGTTAGCTACAACACGCTCACTCTTTCATCTTGGGCCGCGCACACGCATCCACAATCTTCTTGGGATCGATGGCGTCCTTGTCCACTTGCTCTTCCATGATCTTTCCATCTTTGCCGATCAGGAAGTTCACACGGCGGGGAGCCTGATATTCGTCTTTGTAGATTCCGTACTCGTGGGTCACTTTGCCGCCCCAATCGCTCAGCAGGGGGAATGTGACTCCGATCTGGTCGGCGAAAGCTTTATTGGCGAATGCACTATCCATGCTCACACCCAGGACCTGGGTGTCGGCTGCTTCCAGCGCTTTCAAATTCTGCTGGAAGTTTTTCATTTGCTGCGTTCAACCACCGGTAAAAGCGAATATATAGAATGCCAGCACGACATTCTTCTTGCCTCGGTAATCGCTCAGCTTCACGTCTTTCAAATCACTGCCGTCGAAATGTTTAAGCGTGAAGTCCGGAGCCATGTCACCGACTTTGGGCATGCTCGAACCCTCCTTCTTGTTTTGGGCGGACGCAGGGGGCGTCATTGCGAGTGCGCCGGCCAGCAGCAATCCCGCTGCCAGCAGGCTTGAGTACCTTTTGTTCATTTGTACTCCTCCCACAGGAGTGTTCCGAAAGCATACTCCGGCGGGGCGGTTGCGGTAAAATGAGAATGCAACTCGGCACCTCCCAACG
>QHVR01000480.1 GCA_003223595.1 Acidobacteriota bacterium | reverse complement strand
ACGCGGTGACGGTGCGCAATCTGGAGCTGATCGAGCCGCTTTTTGCCGGCACAGATCCCGGAGTGACTTTGTTCCGGTGCATCGATTCCGCAGTGACTCCCATGGGCAAGCGGCTGCTGCGGGCCTGGCTACTGCGTCCTTCCCTGGATATCGGCGAGATCGAGGCGCGACTGGATGCGGTGGGGGCCGGGGTCAAAGACATCGTCGCCCGTGAAGAATTGCGGAAAGCATTGGATGGCGTGCTCGACCTGGAGCGTTTGCTCAGCCGGGTAACGCTGGAAGCAGCGAATCCTCGAGACGTACTCGCGCTGGCGGCATCGCTGGCGAGGATTCCGGGAATCCGGAACGCGCTGCGAAAGCTTCCGTCCGAGAGGCTGTTGGTTCTCTTTGGGCTCGTGGATGAACTGGGCGACGTGCGGGAGCGCGTGGAAAAGACCATTGTGCCGGAGCCGCCGCTAAGCTTCGCCGATGGCGGAGTGATTGCGCCCGGGCTCGATCGCGAACTGGACGAACTTCGGGAGCTGTCGCGCAACAGCAAAGCAGTGCTGGCGCAAATCGAGCACCGCGAACGTGAGCGCACCGGAATTTCGTCGCTCAAGGTGAAGTTCAATTCGATCTTTGGCTATTACATCGAAGTATCCAAATCGAACCTGCATCTTGTCCCGCAGGATTACGAGCGCAAGCAGACCCTGGTTGGCGCGGAACGCTTCACTACTCCGGAATTGAAGGGGTACGAGGCCAAAATTCTCGATGCGCAGGAAAAGATCGTGGAAATCGAGCGGCGCCTCTTCACCGAACTACGGACCGCAATTGCCGGGGAAGCAAAGCGGATTCGACAGACGGCTCTGGCGCTGGCGGAAGTCGATGTACTCGCATCGTTCGCCCACATCGCGGCGCTGCGCAATTACTGCCGCCCGCAGTTTGTCGATGCTTCGGATCAGTTAGAAATCATTGAGGGCCGACATCCGGTGATCGAGCAACAGGAGTTGGCCGGCGGCAGCGAGCGCTTTGTCCCCAACGATCTATATCTGAATGGCACGACTGACAACATTCTTCTGCTGACCGGGCCCAACATGGGTGGCAAGTCGACATATCTTCGTCAGACGGCTCTGACGGTCATTCTGGCGCAGATGGGATCGTTCGTTCCGGCGCGCTCAGCGAAGTTGAGTATTGTGGATCGCGTCTTCACCCGCATCGGAGCCAGCGATAACCTGGCGCGCGGCCGCTCGACCTTCATGGTCGAGATGACGGAAACCGCGGCCATTCTGCACACTGCCACGCCGCGATCGTTAATCCTGCTGGATGAAGTTGGACGGGGGACTGCCACCTATGACGGACTGGCGATCGCCTGGGCCGCGGTGGAGTATCTGCATGCGCGCGTGCGCGCTAAGACGCTGTTTGCGACGCATTACTTCGAATTGACAGAACTCGCCGACCAGCTTTCCGGGGTCAAGAATTATCACGTGTCGGTGAAAGAGACCGGCGGGGGAATTGTCTTCCTGCGCAAAGTGTATGCCGGAGCAGCGGATCGCAGCTACGGAATCGAAGTCGCGAAGCTGGCAGGCTTGCCCCTGGAGGTGGTGGAACGCGCGCGCGAGGTACTAGCCCAGCACGAGTTTGCGGAACAGCAGGCGACAGCGCATTTGTCGCCCGGGGCGAGTCCCCCGGCGGCACAGTTGACGATCTTTACACCGCTGTCACAGCCCGTGCTCGACAAACTGCGCGAGGTCGATTTAAATCGGCTTACGCCGCTCGAAGCTTTGAATTTGCTGGCTGAGCTGAAAAAAGAAATCTAGCCACAGCGCGCGAACGGAGGAAGTTCTGCAAGACCCTGGGCAACTGCTGATCATCGGGTTCGATGGAGTGGAGATCAGCACCCGACTCGCCTCGCTGCTGCGGCGCTTGCAGCCGGCTGGGGTGATCCTCTTCGCGCGGAATATCAAGGATCCACAGCAAACATGGCGTTTGTTACGCGAGTGCCAGAAGTGCGTTTCTGCTCCGTTATTCACTTGCATCGACATGGAAGGTGGGACCGTCGATCGCTTGCGGGATGCGCTCGGCGCTGCGCCCCCCGCAGCGGACGTGTTTGCAACCGGCGATGCAGGGGTGTTTCGCAAGCATGGCAAGATCATTGGAGAAA
>QHVR01000479.1 GCA_003223595.1 Acidobacteriota bacterium | reverse complement strand
GCGTGATCGGGAATGGCTCATCCTGCATTCCCTCGGCCCGGTATGCACCGTCCGCAACCCGTTCGAGCTCGGGAACTGAGTGAGGCGACGGCGCACCGGACCTCGCCTGTCCTCCACCTTTCGGGCGGAGAAATTCCCGATGCTGTTTTCAGGGCCGCGATGACCGCCTGTGCGCTGGCAATTGTGGGCGTTCTGATCCTGATCGTTTATGAGTTGCTCTCGCGCTCCGGACTTTCCTGGCATGCCTTCGGATTCAAGTTCCTCGCTTCGAGCGAATGGGATCCGGTCAGCGAGAAATTTGGCGCCTTGCCATTCATCTATGGGACGTTGGTTTCGTCCCTGGTCGCGCTGGTCATCGCTGTTCCGCTCTCGGTTGGAGTGGCGGTATTCACGACCGAAATGTGCCCCAAAGCCTTCCGCGGGCCGCTGTCTTTCTTCGTCGAGTTGCTGGCTGCGATCCCCAGCGTCATCTACGGACTCTGGGCGATGTTTGTGCTAGTTCCTCTCCTGAGCACCAAGGTGGAACCGTTTCTCGGCAAGACGCTGGGGTGGACGGGACTGTTCACCGGTGCTCCGTACGGAATCGGCATGCTCGCGGCGGGAATCATCCTGGCGATCATGATCATCCCCATCATTTCGTCGATCACTCGCGAAGTGCTGCTGGTGGTACCGCAACAGCAGAGGGAAGGCGTGCTGGCGCTTGGGGCCACGCGCTGGGAGATGATTCGCGTCGGTGTTTTACGCAACGCGCGCGCCGGAATTCTTGGAGGAATCATTCTCGGACTGGGCCGGGCGATGGGTGAAACGATGGCCGTGACCATGGTGATCGGGAACCGTCCCGAAATTGCCAAGTCGCTGTTTGCTCCCGGATACACCATGGCCAGCGTGTTGGCCAATGAGTTCAGCGAGGCTACGGGAGACACTTATCTCTCCGCGCTGATCGAGATCGGCCTCGCCCTTTTCCTCGTCACGATTGTCGTGAATGCCTTGGCCCGGCTGCTGGTTTGGAGCGTGACTCGCGGCCAGCCCGCGAAAGGAACGGCATAAGCGAATGCACGCCTCTGCTCAGACCGTGTCGCCCATCAGCCTTCGCCGGCGCGTGACCGATCACGCCATGACCGGTGTGGCGATTCTGACGGTGCTGCTGGTTTTGGCGCCTCTGGTCGCCATCTTTGGATACTTGATGTATCGCGGCATCGGATCTATCAACTGGGCTTTTCTGACTCAGACGCCGAAGCCTGTGGGAGAAGCCGGCGGTGGGATGGCCAATGCCATCGTTGGTTCGATCTTCATTTTAGGGATTGCTAGTCTGATTGGAGTGCCCTTCGGAGTGGGAGCGGGCATCTACCTGGCAGAGTTTGGGCGTAATCGTTTTGGCAGCGCGATCCGCTTCACCGCTGACGTGCTCAATGGCGTGCCCTCCATCGTGATCGGGATTGTGGGCTGGTCCATCCTGGTCCGGGGGCGCGGTTTCTCTGCGCTCGCCGGAGGTGTGGCACTGTCCATCATGATGGTGCCCACAATATCGCGCACGACGGAAGAAATGCTGCTGCTGGTGCCGACAGCGATGCGCGAAGCGGCTTACGGTTTGGGAATTCCGCGCTGGAGAACAACGCTTTCCATTACGTTACGCACGGCAACCTCGGGCGTGATCACGGGAATTATGCTGGCGTTTGCGCGCATAGCCGGAGAAACCGCCCCACTGCTCTTTACCGCATTCGGAAACACATTTTGGAATTGGAAGGCAACGCAGCCGACGGCCGCCCTGCCGCTGCAGATTTATATCTACGCCAACTCGCCTTACGACGACTGGCACCGGCAGGCCTGGGCCGGATCGTTCGTATTGATTGTTCTGATTGTGACGGCAGTCGCGGCCGTGCGTTACGCGGTGCGGCGCGGCTCGTTTGGAGCGGCATAGATGGGTGTCGGAATTCAGGTCGAAAAGCTGAGTGCTTGGTACGCCAAGACCCAGGCTCTTTACGACATCAATTTGAAAGTTGCTCCCAATCATGCCACCGCGCTCATTGGACCCTCCGGATGCGGCAAGTCGACGTTCATTCGTTGCATCAATCGGATGCATGAGACCATCCCGGAGGCCCGCGTTGAAGGCCAGGTGCGCATCGGCGAAATCGATGCTTACAACGGAACATCACCCACGCAGCTTCGGCGCCGCGTCGGGATGGTGTTTCAAAAACCGAATCCGTTCCCGACTATGTCCATTTATGACAACGTCGCTTCCGGATTGAAGTTGAATGGCTTCCGCGACCGGGGCAAG
>QHVR01000478.1 GCA_003223595.1 Acidobacteriota bacterium | reverse complement strand
CGACGGCCGCTGCGTGGCCAAAACCAAGTGGATTCCGACCGCTCGGGCCATCTGCGCCAGCCGCGTGATCGATTCCTCCACGTTGGAGGAATCCAGCATCATTAGGTCCGCCAGTTCGTCGATGATGATCACGATATAGGGGATCGGTTTCTCGTCGGAGTCTTCGCCGAACAGGCTCGGGGTGTCGCCCCGATCGAATAGCTTGTTGTACTGATCGATGTTGCGAACGCCCTTGGCGGCCAAAAGCTTCAGGCGGCGTTCCATCTCGCGCACCGCGTTGCGCAGCGCGTTGGCCGCCAGTTTGGGCTCGGTGATGATCGGGGTATAGAGGTGCGGAACGCCTTCGTAATTGCCAAGTTCGAGACGCTTGGGATCTACCAGGATCAGGCGCACCTGGTCGGGCGTCGCCTTGTACAGGATCGACATAATCATGGCGTTGATGGCAACGCTCTTTCCTGCGCCGGTCGAACCCGCAATGAGCAAATGAGGCATTCCGGCAAGGTCGGCGGTGACGATGCGGCCATTGATGTCTTTGCCCATGGCAATCGTCATCTTCGACTTGGAGCCCATAAACTCCTGCGACTCGATGTTCTCGCGCAGGAAGATGATCTCGCGCTGGCGATTCGGCACCTGGATGCCCACCGTGCTCTTTCCCGCCATGCGCTCGATCAGGATGCTTTCTGCTTTCAGCGCCAGGCAGAGATCGTCGCAGAGATTGGTGATGCGGCTGTACTTGATTCCCGCTTCCGGTTTGAACTCGAAAGTCGTAACGACCGGACCAGGATTGATCTGCGTGATCTGCCCGTGGATTTCGAACTCGGCGTATTTTTCGGTGAGCACCTGGGCAAGCAGCTTGAGTTCGTCGGCATCGACGGCCTGCTGCTCATCAGGACGCTGTAGCAAGCTGCTGGAGGGCAATTTGTAGCCCCCGGCAGCAATGCGCGGCATGGTGGTCTTGGCTTTGTGGCCGCTGTCGGCGCGTTCGGTGACTTCCGGTTCTGCTTCGGCGGAAGCGGCGGGCAAAGGCTCGGCCAGTATTCCGCCGGTCGACGATAAAGGTTTTGGCGTAGTGGCAGATTCCTCTTCCGCCAGCATCTTCTCGATGCCGGTACGGCGCGGCTCGGCTTGCGCCAAGGGCGAAGCCGGACGCGACGGGATCAGTTGCGTTTTTACGATGGGTTTCGAGATGCGGCGTTTGTCGAGTTCCTTCTGCTGGCGCCGCTTTGTGCGCTCCTGTTGCCAATCCTGGTAGCGGTTCCACAGCGCGGTCACGAAGGCGAAGCGCGTGGGAGCCCAAAGCTGAATCGCCGAGAATGAGAATGCGGTCGAAAGGTAAAGTGCGGTCGCCAGAATGGTCGCGCAAACAATGTACGCGCCAATGATGTTCAGGTAGTGAATCAGGAAATCGCCGAGGACGCGTCCCATCAGGCCTTCGACCGGGATCACGCCTTTCCAACGCATTTGACCGGGCAACAGCGCCAGCAGGGCGGGAACGAACATGAGGAGCCAGATTGCGCCGAGGCTCTTGGCCATTGGGGATTGCACTTTGATGGAGCGAAACCAGCGTGCGCCCAGCATGGCCGGAAAGATCACGAGCAGGAAGGCGCCAACCCCAAAGAACTGGAGCAAGGCATCCGCAGTGTAGGCGCCCACTACGCCGATCCAGTTGCGCGCCGCGTGCGAGCCGGTCAGCACGGAGGCGCTGTTCCAAGAAGGATCGAGCGGGGAGTAGGAGACGAGAGCGAGGGAAAGGAGGAGCGCAGAGACGCACATCAGGAATCCGATCAACTCGTTGAGTCGCCGGTTCCCGGTGGGCACAAAAATCGTCGCCAGATAATCCATGAAGGCCGGAAAGACCGCCGAAGACACGTCTTCGACGCCCGTGATCGGCCAGAGCCCTTACATTATGCCAAGAAGCGTGGGTTCTCACAATGCGGGAAATCGCCGGGAGTATTCAGGTAGCTTCCCCGAGCTTCCGCCGCTACTTTTTGGGCGGAAGCAGGCGTTTTGATTTCGGTTGACATACGGCGGTCGTATGCGTTCGCCCAGCGGGAAGCATGGCCGCCGGGAGATTGGCCAGTTGCGGTGGCTTGGATAGTCCGCCGAAGGGATCGTCATTTTTGATTCCGCCCGGCAGGTTCTTAACGGCGTCCTGGAACTTGGGCCAGGCGTTGCTGGCGCTGTCCCCGGTGAGCGTGGCATAAAGATGAGCCAGAGTTCCAGAGTCGCCAAGATTCACCATGGCTGGAGCGATCTTCTCCAGGCCCTGTCCCTGGCTGATCATCCAGGAGAGGAATGCCATGCCGCAGCCGGTGCTGTCGGCACTCTGATCGGTATTCTCGGTCTTGTTGACGAAGTCGGGCATGCCATCGGCGACCCATTGAGGGGCGGTGGCGAAATCGGCGAGGGCGTTGTTTGCGATCACCGCGGAACACCAGCGCGACAAAGCTTCCCCGGTGCTTTCTCCGCAGAGGTTTCCGTTCATCGAGCATTCGCTCAGTTCGGCCTCAAACAGGGCCGAGACTCGATCCGAGTTCCCGTAAGAAACATCCACCTCGATGGCATTGCCGGTAGTGTAATCGCAGCCATTGTGGTCGGCGCCTCCGGTACCGTCGGTAGCGCCGCCGAGGGCAAAGAGAATTACGCTGACGGGACCTCCGGTGGTGCCGAACAGACCGTCATTGGCCTTGACCACACGATCGGCATCCTTGAGCAAGTCCTGGGCGTTCTGTTGGGCCTTTTGGCCGAGCGAGGGATCCACATATACGGTGACCCGGCCGCTCGGACTGGTTCCAACCAGGTGTGAAGTTCCGCGATAGCTGGGCCATGAGGGGGTTTTTGCGTCAGGCATGATGATGTTTTCGTTCTCCCTGTCAGCCTGTCAGTGGATTTGATGCGATGACTCATGGAGGCCGTCCATTGAAGACAGATTACATCCAAGGCTGGGAGGAAGAGCGTACTCGAAGGTTTGGGGCCGAACCGGCGTAAATCATCGTTAGCATGCTGAGATTCTAGGCGGGGCGCAAGCGGGAGAGGAAGAGCGTGCGGATTATTACGAAATCCGGAAGCACTTTCTTCGGGGACGCTCGGCTTCGCCTTCGCGGGGCCGGACCAATGGGTCAGGCCCTACCGCGGACATGCGTGGGCCGCCATTTCTGCGTGATAAACTAGAAGTTCCCAATGGCTATGATTCAACGCAGAAAGACTGTGACCGCCGTGGTTGGCGGCGTGCGGGTGGGCTCGGATGCCCCAGTTGTGGTGCAATCCATGACGAACACCGACACGGCAGATATCCCCGGAACCGTGCAGCAGGTGGCTGCTTTGGCTCGATCCGGGTCTGAACTGGTACGAGTCACGGTCAACAATGACGAGGCTGCCGCCGCGGTTCCGCGCATTGTTGAGGAACTGGACAAGCAAGGCGTGCGAGTGCCGATCATCGGCGACTTCCACTACAACGGGCACGTTCTGCTGACCAACTATCCGGAATGCGCGCGGGATTTGGCCAAGTATCGCATCAATCCTGGAAATGCCAGCATTGGGCGGGGCGGGGATTCGAATTTCCGCACCATGATCGAAGTTGCGGTGAAGTATCAGAAGCCAGTGCGCATCGGGGTGAACTGGGGATCGCTCGATCAGACACTGCTGACGAAAATGATGGACGAGAATTCGAAACTGGCGGAACCGAAAGAGGCGCGCGAAGTCACGATGGAAGCGATGGTGGTGAGTGCGCTGAATTCGGCGGAGTTGGCGAAAAAATTCGGGTTGAGAGCCGACCAGATTATTCTCAGCGCCAAGGTGAGTGGCGTTCAGGACTTGATCGATGTCTATCGTGCGCTGGCGGCGCGCTGTAATTATCCCTTGCACTTGGGCTTGACGGAAGCCGGGATGGGCGCGAAAGGCGTGGTCGCATCCAGCGCCGCTATGGGAGTTCTACTGCAGGAAGGGATCGGCGACACGATCCGCGTCTCGCTCACACCCGCGCCCGGCGGAGATCGCAGTGAGGAAGTGCGGGTCGCGCAGCAGATTCTGCAGTCGATGGGAATCCGCAGCTTCACTCCGCAGGTTACCGCTTGCCCCGGCTGCGGGCGAACCACGAGTACGTTCTTCCAGGAAATGGCGGAGCAGATTCAGTCCTACCTGCGCGAGCAGATGCCGTCATGGAAGGGACGTTACGTGGGCGTCGAGGAGATGAGGATGCGTCGTCAACGGGCCGGGCGAATCCAAGCACGCCAACATCGGCATTTCCCTGCCGGGCACGTTCGAGGAACCCAAAGCTCCGGTGTATGTCGATGGGCGGCTATTTACGACGCTGAAAGGCGATCGCATCGTTGCGGAGTTTATTCAGATTCTGGATGAGTACGTGGACTCGCACTACGCCGCGCGCGACACCGCTAAAGAAGAAGTTCCCACCAAAGTCTAATTTGACTTCCCCACACTATTGTCCGGTCAGCAGGAATATGGGAGCTTGTGGAGGCGACAGCGGCACCGCGAGGCCCGACTTCCCTGACACGCTGGCATCAAGCTTCGAGTTCAGGTGGGCGGAGAACGAAGCATAAGGCGGCGGATTGGCTCCGGGAGAGAGCACGGTAAAGGTCTGTCCATCCAAGCTTGTGCCCGTCTTTGAGATCGCCACCCTGGTTCCCGCAGTGAAGCTGTTGTTCGCGCTGAAGGTCACAACGCCGTTCGTCACTGAAAAGGATGTGAAGGTCGCCACTCCGGGACAGGATCCCGTGCAGGCTGCGAAGGGCGCGGCCAGGTTGGTGACCAGCGTGTCGGGGGCGTTGGTCCCGATCGAAATCGTGTTGGTGGCCGTGACCACATCCGCAATCATTCCCGCATCGCAAACGCTCACATAGACGTGGCTGCTATCGGCAGCGGCCGTGGTGAACATGCGGAAGCGCGTGGTTCCAGGCGCGTAAGTGGGCGCCGGGGCACAACTCGCGACTGGAGCTAGCGCATACTGGTTCGCGGCGAAATTCGGAGGGCTCAACAGCGAGATTGACGGCGACCGCAGGGATGCGCTCACCGGCTTCACTCTCATACTCCGAGCATCGAAGACCGTCAGCAGCGGGATCACGCAGCTGCTGGTCGCTCCGACGTTGGGATCGGAGCAAGCGGCTTCACTCTGATAGCTGGCGACATAGAAACGCGAACCGTCCGGCAAAGCGGTCACAGAAACCGGCGAACACACGCTGGAGCACGGCGGGTTGGAACCGGCATTCATGGAAATGGTTGCGAGCAGGGTGGGCGTGTCGTTGGCTGCGCTGCTCAGGTCGACGCCGCCGGTGGCGGAGAAAATGTACAGATTGCCGTTGGTGGGATTGGTGACGTAGAGGCGGTTCAGGTGAGGCTCGTAGAGCAGGAAATTCGCGCCGACACCCACCGACAAGTTCGTCTTGCTGGGCAGGATGGTATCGGTGGCAACGTCGATGGGAATCAGCGTGCCGCTGCCCTGGCTTAGAACATAGACGCGCCGGTTATCCGGCCGCGCGACAGCCCAGACGGGAGTTGCGCCTACGTTAATGGTGGACGTAGTCGACAAGTCCAGAGGCGACAGATCCGACACGGTGTCGTTGCCCTGGTTCACCACGTAGAGATGCTGGGCGTCGGGAGTTTCGGCCAAGGCCACGGGATGGGAGCCGGCAGGAAGATATGCAATGTTCGTTATGCTACTGGACAGATTGCTCACGAAGGCCACGGAGTCCGTGCTGGTGAGGTTGGTGCAGCCGGGATCGTTGTCCACGCCGTAGTTGGCAACGTACATCTGCGTGTTCGAGACGGTGGTCAGGAAATCCGGAAGGTAGGAGCAAAACCACTGGGGAACTCCGGTGGTGGAATCGATGGGTCCCAGGTTGGGATAGGTGAAACTGGATGGATTTCCCAATCCGCTGGCCGTGCTGCCCGCAGCGGCGGGCGAGAAAGTCGTGATGAGATCCGACTGGCCGGGGAAGAGACTGCCGGCGCTCACTACAAAGACCCGAGAGTTGTTGGGCAGAATGGCAGCATGCGTGGGATTGATCCCCATATCGGCCTGACCGATGTCAGTGTCGCCGGAGACATCGATCTGCAGTGCGGCGCCGGGATTCGCCTGGGCGTTGGCGCTGATCGCGAAAACAGAATGAAAACTCGCGGGGTTGGGCGGAGTCACCGCAATGGGAATCACCACGGGACGGTAAATATCGCCGCATGACAGACAAACCATCGCTGCCAGCACCACGGCGGCCAGCCCGCCCACACGTCGAAGACTCATCGGCACCCCGAAGGAAGATTCTGGTTCAGATGACAGAATTGAATATTGTAACGATTGATCGGCGTATGCGCTAGCAGCCAGGGAGCTGTGAGCTTCTAGCTTCTAGCTTCTAGCTTCTAGCTTCTAGCGAGAGATGCTTGGGGATGGACGGATGGATGCCTGTGGGGGCGAGAACCACGCAGGGACATCGCCTTGGGCTGTCCACCGGGCGCAGCGCGGCACGAGCTCAGCACCCGTGTCCATTATCGGCGGCGGCGTGATTTTCCGCTCGCGGCGGCTGCGACCGGTTCTTCATCTTTGGCTCTGGCGGCAGGCTTCTTCTTGCCTTCCATTTGAGCCAGACTTTGTTTCAGCGCGGCCATGAGGTCGACTACCGGGGCCAGTTTCTTGGGCTTCTCGACGGCGGCGACTTCCCCACCTTCCAGTTTTGTCTCGATCAATTTCTTGAGATTCTCCTGGAAATTGTCTTTGTATTTGTCGGGGTCCCACTCGTCGGCCAAGGCTTCGATCAACTGGTGCGCGACCTTCACTTCGGCTTCTTTCAAATCAACATCCGGCGCGCCAAAGCCTTCCACTTTGCGCACTTCGTCCGCGTAATACATGGTGTGCAGCATGAGCCCGCCTTCGCTAGGACGCAGGAAGCAGGTGTACTCGCGGTTGTGCATCGTGATCTTAGCAATGGCAACGAACTCGCTCTCTTCGAGCGCCTTGGTGAGCAGCGCGTAGGGACGGCGGCCGGCTTCCTCCGGCAGCATGTAGTAGGACGACTCGAAATAGACGGGGTCCACATCGTCGGATTTCACGAATTCAAGGATCTCCATGGTCTTAGCGGTCTGGGGCTCGATCTTCTTGATCTCGTCGGGCTCAATGACGACGTTTTCTAGCGGGCAGATGTACTGCTGCTTGACCCGCTGCTTGTCGGGACGATGCAGCATGTGAAAAGAGATGCCGGAACTGCGCGCGCCCGAGAACAGCCGTACGGGCATGGAAATGAGACCGAAAGTTAAGTGGCCAGACCAGACCGACGATGGCATAGGTTCCCTCGCTGGTTTCCGGGCACGGCCCCCACAGGCCAGCCTCGGCGTAGCTAAACTCAACGGCATGGAGAGTTTAGCCTAGAACCATCATTTGATGCACCAATCCCGCGCAAGGGGGAACCGGAATTTGAAGTAGCAGCGCATGCGGTGAGCGTGCCGGGCACACAAGGGATTGTAGTTACGGTTTGGGTTCTCACAAACACGCGTGCAACCTTCACCCTCCGTCAAGGCGCGTTAGCAGCTTTTCCAGAACCGAGATGCACAATTGTGCAGACTTGGGGTCCGCCTTATCATTTCGAGGCAATCCTCTGGCCGCGAACGGAGCGTGTGATGAAACTCGCGACCTTCTCGCTCATCCTTGCAATTGCCATTCTGCTGGGCCTCGGAATCCATTCTCGTGGGCAGTCGACATCTCAGACGATTGAAGCCCCTACTGGATTTGACGACCAGAGCAATGGCTTTTCTGATCCTGACCGCCGCCATGCCGATGAGAAGTTCTTCGAGGAAGTGGAACATGTTGCTCCTGACGGACTAGGTCCGCTGTACAACGCGCAATCGTGCCGCGAATGTCACCAGAACCCGGTTTCCGGTGCGACCAGCCAGATCACCGAGCTGCGCGTGGGACACCTCGATGCACATGGACTATTTCAGAATCCCGAGATCCCGATTAATCATGGCGCTGAACTGATCAAGGACCGAACCTTGATAAACGATCGCGCCATCTGCCCTGAAATCCAGGAACACGTGCCGGCAACTGAAACGGTGCGCACCACCCGCCTCGCTACCAGCACACTGGGCGACGGCTACGTGGAAGCGATCTCCGATGAGACCCTTTTGCAGATCCGCAGGCAGCAGTGCAAGGCCACGCACCGAAAAATCTGTGGACAAGCGGTAAAGGTGCCCGTGCCGGAGAGCGAGGGATCAGACCGCATCGGGCGCTTTGGCTGGAAGGACCAACACGCCAGCTTGCTGGCTTTCGCTGCCGACGCCTATCTCAACGAAATGGGCATCACCAGCAGTCTGCAGAAAACGGAGGTGACCACGGCCTGCAATCCTCCGGTGACCACGACGATTCCGAATAACGATCCCACGAAGATTACCGAACCAAACAGCGTGCCCGATCCGACCGACAACAATTTGGAAGATATCGATCGCTTCGCCAGCTTCATGCGTTCGCTGAAAGCGCCTGCCCGGGACGAGTCAATAGCGGGCAGCTCGGATGCGAAACGTGGGGAGGAGCTGTTCACCAAGATCGGGTGCGCCACCTGTCACGTAGAAACTATCGTGACGGGCAAAAGCCCAGCGGCAAGCGGTGGACCGGGATTGCATCCCGAAGCGCTTGAGAACCGGACCATTCATCCTTTTAGTGACTTCCTCCTGCACGACGTTGGCACCGGCGACGGAATCTCGGTTGCCTTAGTCGAACATTTTGGTCGTCACCTCCTCGAGAAACGTTTTCGGGAGGAAGGCCACGCGGAAGGCAACGAACCGTCCGGAAAGTTCGAAGAAGAATGCAGTGAAAGCTACCAGGACGCTGTCGCTGAAGGCGAGAAGCACCCTAAACTGCTGCGCGACACGCTTTGCGCACGCAACAAGATCAGGACCGCTCCTCTCTGGGGATTACGCCTACGCTCGCGTTTTATGCACGACGGCAACTCCGTCCAATTG
This sequence comes from Acidobacteriota bacterium, assembly GCA_003223595.1. GTDB lineage: Bacteria > Acidobacteriota > Terriglobia > Terriglobales > Acidobacteriaceae > Sulfotelmatobacter. The sequence goes on along the minus strand of QHVR01000478.1, from coordinate 453 downwards.
GACGACGCCGTCCGCCGCCATGCAGGAGAATCCTCGAAGGTAACCGAGCGCTTTCTAAAGCTGAAGCCATCGGATCAAAAAGCGCTGCTGACCTTTCTGCAATCGTTGTAGTTTTCAGTGGGTCGAATGAGGGATTCGTATTTGAGCACAACGGTCCTGAGTTGCTGTGTCTCACGACAGGAGTGCACGTCATGGGCTTGACCTGCATTCTGACTGCATGGCATGGTTGCAGCAATTATTTCCGTGACGAAGATTTGGGAACGTCTCTATCTCGGCAGTCTTAAAGATGCAGAGCAACTGGCGCGTTCCAATCCGCAGCGGATTACCACCGTCGTTTCGCTCTGCCGGGAACAGAACCTTCACCGAGCTCCAAAAATCACGTACATCCAAATCCCAATCCCAGACTCACGCCCGATCTCCGCGCAAAAGTTCGAGGACATTATGTTCGCGGTG
>QHVR01000477.1 GCA_003223595.1 Acidobacteriota bacterium | reverse complement strand
GGTTTCGATGAGACTTCGATGGTCCTGGGCGAAGTAGCCGATAGAGGCTTCGTGTCCCCAGATGACTTTGCCGCCGTCAGCGAACGGGCCGTCGTAGCCGCTGGTTTTGCGCAGCTCGGCTTCCGGCGTCGTTGGGGAATTGGCGAGCAGCGCGTTCAGCAGCGTAGTTTTTCCCGCGCCGTTGCGTCCCATCAGCGCGATCTTTTCGCCGCGTGTGATGCTGGCGGTAAAGTCGCGAATTACGAGCTTCCCGTCATACGATTTGCTCAGGTGCTCGATTTCCAGAATGTGCTTTCCCGAAGGGCGCTTCTGCTCGAACTTGATGAAAGGGCGCTGAATGTTGGACCGGGCAAGTTCGGTCACCTGCAGGCGCTCGACTTCTTTGCGCCGCGATTGTACCTGGCTGGAACGGGTTCCGGCGGCGAATCGTGCGATGAATTCGTTCAACTGCGCAATCTTTTTCTCGCGCTGCGCGTTCTGAGATTCGATTTGCGAGCGCACCTGCGTCTTGGCGACGACCATATCATCATACGTGCCGGTGTAAGTGATGATCGTTTCGTAGTCGATATCGGCAATGTGGGTACAGATGCTGTTCAGGAAATGGCGGTCGTGCGAGATGGCAATGACTACGCCATCGTAGGTATTGAGGAAGCCCTGCAGCCAGTGGATCGAATCCAAGTCGAGGTAGTTCGTGGGCTCGTCGAGCAGAAGGGCCTGAGGATGGCCGAAGAGAGCCTGCGCGAGCAGCACGCGGACTTTCTGCCCGCCCTGCAGTTCGCCCATTTTGCGCGTCTGCAGGTCTTCGGAGATATCCAAACCTTGGAGAAGGATCGCGGCGTCGCTCTCGGCGGTGTACCCATCTTCTTCGCCCACAATACCTTCGAGCTCCCCGAGCTTCATGCCATCTTCATCGGTCATGTCATGCTTGGCGTAGATGGCATCACGCTCCTGCAGCGCAGCCCAGAGGCGTTTGTTGCCCATGATCACGGTGTCGAGCACGGAAAAGGCATCAAAGGCGAACTGGTCCTGGCTCAACACTCCGAGCTTGCGAGGGCGAACGACCGTCCCCTTTTGCGGGTCCAGTTCGCCGCTGAGCAACTTCATAAATGTTGATTTCCCGGCGCCATTCGGCCCGGTCAAGCCGTACCGCTTCCCCGGGGTAAACGCGGTGGAAACTTCTTCAAACAAAACCTTCGCGCCGTAGCGCATTGACACATTGCTGACTGAAAGCATAGTTCTGGCTTCTCTTCTGCTGAGCTCTTCTGAATTGCTTCAGGAACGGCGGGGACTTCCGCCAAATGGTGCGCAGCTGCTGCTATTAGGATATCACGGCGGTTATCCGCCCACAGCTTAGCCATGCTAGCAGCGACATCAGCCAAATTGTAGAGCAATCACCTGCCTTGTGACTGGCCGGCTGCCTGGACCAGTTGCTCGATTGGAGCGGTCACCTGCAGCAGCAATCCGGCCACAGGCTTTTTGGCTACTTCGGTGACCGCTATCTGTTGCGCTTTCCACAGCTCCGGTTCAGGTTCGCCTTTGTCGAGATAATCCAGTGCTTGCAATCCGGCTGCGGCGACCATGGCCAGGTTCTGCGACACCGGGATGTCCTCCTGCAGAAGGGATGATAGATGGAGCAAAGGCTCGAGTTTCGCGTCATTGTCGCGCCATAGCGTGAGCCACGTGCGAATTTTGGCTTCGGCGACCTGATCTTTGTATCCACTCTGGATGAATTGCTGCACCAAGGCGCTGAACTCGCGCGCTGTATCGCTCTCGGGATAAACCGCATCGATCAGGCGAGTCAGAGGGGCGTGAAAATCGATCGGCCCTTTGGAGTCATCCCAGCGGTTGTAGTCCTTCACCGGCTCGACCACGTCCGCGAGTACGCGGAGAGCAGTAATGTCGGAAGTGCCTGCCATGCGCTGCAGCATCCGGTCGCGGGTCGAATATTGCGTCAACCCGAGGGCTTCGAGCTCAAGGCCGACGGCATGCATGCGCGTGTACATCGAGTTCACGTCCGTCACGTTTTGCGGAGACCAGAGCCTTTCAGCAATGGCTGCATTGCGTGGCCAGATATGGGAATCGATGTTCTCAGGCGTGACCCATTCGGCCCATTGGGCGGATTCGCCTCCCAGGATTAACGCTTTCTGTTCGGGCGTGAGGTTTGCGGCGGCACCACTCATTGGGTCGACGGCGTAGTGGCGGGCCGCGGGCCACATGAGATCGACGTAGTAGCCGTAGGACAGGAGGCCACGGTAGCCCTGTTCTGCGGCCTTGGCCAACGACTCCTGGCCGCGCCATGACTGCACCAGAATATCCTTCGGCAGATCGGGGTGAAGAATTTCATCCCAGCCCACCATCGTCTTGTGATGCTTGGCCAGAATCTTCTCCAGGCGCTGGTTGTAATACACATGTAGGTCCTGGTTCGTTTTCATTCCATGCGCTTGTTTGAACGCCTGAATCTTGGGATTGGAATCCCAGTACTTTGCATCCACCTCGTCGCCGCCGATATGGAAAAACTGATCAGGAAACAGCTTTGCCATCTCTTCGACGAATTTGTCCATGAACTTGTAAGTCTCTTCGCGGGTCGGATCGGTGACGGACTGGTTCCCGTTTTCGTTCTCCACGGTGAACGGCCCCGGATTGCTGGCCAGTTCGGGATAGCCCACGAACCAGGAGCGGCTGTGTCCGGGAGTATCAAACTCAGGAATGACACGGATGCCGCGGTCGTGCGCGTAGGCGATCAGATCCCGGATTTCTTCCTGCGTATAGAACTTGCCTTCCGAGCCCATGGCAGTCAGCTTGGGGAACTTCCTGCTTTCGGCGCGGAAGCCCTGATCGTCGGAAAGATGCCAGTGGAGGACGTTCATC
>QHVR01000331.1:13310-13655 GCA_003223595.1 Acidobacteriota bacterium | reverse complement strand
ATACCCAAAAACGGTGTGCCTCGCTGGATAGCGTCGCCAATGGCTTCACGCAAACCCAGATTGCCAAGGCTGGCCGTCGAGGCGAAGTGCCCCACGCCGGGCAGTACGATCTTCGACGCGCGCGAAACCTGCTCCGGATCGGAAGTAATTGCATTCTCTTTTCCGAGCCAGTCAAATGCCTTCCGCACCGAGCAGAGATTGCCTGCGCCATAGTCGACAATGGCGATCATCAGAGCACTCCCTTGGTGGATGGCAGCAAGCGTTTCATTCTTTGATCGCGCCAGCACGCAGCGCGCAGTGCACGCGCAAAAGCTTTGAACAAGGCCTCGATTTTGTGGTGACTGG
>QHVR01000331.1:0-13239 GCA_003223595.1 Acidobacteriota bacterium | reverse complement strand
TCACTTTCGTATCCACCACAGCGGCGGTTCGCCCACAGAAATCCACTGCGGCCATGCCCATAGTTTCGTCCATGGGCATCAGGAAATATCCGGCTCGCAGAATGCCGCGTTTGCTGCCCAGAGCCTTATCGAAGGCCTGGCCAAGTACGATGCCCACGTCCTCGACCGTGTGGTGCTGGTCGACATGCAGATCGCCGTTGGCCTTGAGCTTCAAATCGAATCCGCCATGATGGGCAAACAACTCCAGCATGTGGTCGAAGAAACCTATGCCGGTGGACACCTCATAGCGGCCGCGTCCCTCGATGGTCAAGGACAGCTGAATCTGCGTTTCCTTGCTCACGCGGTGTATGGTTCCCTTCCTCATCGGCGCCAGGCTCCTTGCGTACCGGCAAGTTGATCAAGAGCTAGTGTTTGCAGCAATCGAGTGACGTGCTCGCGCCGGCCGATCGTGATGCGGACGCAACCTTCGCAGCCCTCGTCGGCTGACCGGTCGCGGACCAGAATGCCTTCGTTCCGCATCTGCTCTGAGAAGAGCGCAGCATCCATTTTCGAATGCCCCGCACGCATGAGCACGAAATTACCTCGGCTGGGCCAGAATTGGACACCGCGCTCTTCTAATGCATGTTCCAGCCGCTGCCGACCTTCGAGCACTTCTGCCACATACTCCGCGACGTAGGATTGATCCGCCAGTGCTTCCGGTAAGCAAGCCAGCGCGAGAGCATTCACGTTGTAAGGGGAACTGACCCCGCGCAAAACTCGCATTTGTTCTCCATCGCCGATTAAAACACCCAGCCTCAGACCCGCCATACCATAAGCTTTCGAAAACGTACGTGCCACAAACACATTTGCAGCTTCGCGGCGCCGCTCCAGGATCGTTGTCCCATAGAACTCAAAATAGGCTTCATCGACGAGCAATGCGGCTTGGGGCGCAGCGTGGGCCAAAGCGAGCATTTCATCGTTTGATACGACACTGCCTGTGGGGTTGTTGGGATTGGCGAGGGCAATCAGACGCGTTCGCGATGTGACAGCCTTCATCACCGCTGTAAGCGGGAAGCTGAAATCCTCTGCAGCCCGAACCCGGATCAGTTCCCCTCCGGCTGCCTTGGTGTAGATGGCGTACATGGAGTAAGTAGGAACGACAATGATGGCTTCGTCGCCTGGGTCGAGGTAGGTTTGGCAAAGCAAGTGAATCGCTTCGTCTACGCCATTCGTCAGCAGAACTTCATTGCGTTTCACCTTCAAGAAATCTGCGGTAATCTCTTCCACCGGCTCGCGCTCAGGATATTTCGCAAGGTCCTGGGAACCAACGCGCTGCAATCGGCGAAGCACGCGGGGCGAGCAGCTGTCGGTGTTCTCATTGAAATCGAGACGTAGTCCAACCCGACCAGCCAGAGGTGGATGGTACGATGGCGTGCTCAGGACGGCCTCTCTGGCCTTAAGCATCGGCGCGCCTCACTCGAATGGAATCCGCGTGCCCCTGTAAACCTTCTGCTGTAGCAAGACACTCAATCGCCGGGGCAATGCTCCGCAAACCACGACGAGAGAGTTTCTGCACTGAAATGATTTTCACAAAATCGAGCACGCTCAAGCCTCCGCGGAACCGGGCCTGTCCAGCCGTAGGCAGCACATGATTCGGACCAGAAGCGTAGTCGCCGGCAGCTTGTGCAGAATAATCGCCTACGAAAATGGAGCCGGCATTTTGAATGCATGGCGCATATTCCTCATCCACGGTGATGTGTTCCGAGGCCACGCGATTTGCCCAGTCGCGAGCCTGCGCCTTTGAGGAAGCAAGAAAAACGGCCCCCTTCTCCAAAGAAGCCTGCGCTGTTGTATTCCCCTGCGGCAGGGATTCCAGGATTCGAACCACAGCTTGCGCCAGCTTTCGCGAGGTGGTAATGAAAAGCACGAGCGCATCCACATCATGCTCGGCCTGGGCAATCAAGTCAGACGCTATGAATTCCGGCTTGCCGCGGTCGCTCAGGATGACAGCTTCGGTCGGGCCCGCGAGGAAGTCAATCGCGCAATCAAACGCAACGAGTCTCTTGGCTGCCGTGACGTAGGCATTTCCGGGACCAACGATTTTCTGCACCCGCGGAATACTCTCCGTGCCGTAGGCGAGGGCGGCGATCGCTTGTGCTCCACCAATGCGGTAAAACTCTCGGATACCGAGCATGGCCGCAACGCCCAAGACCTCTTGTGACGGATTCGGGGAGACGACTCGAATTTCCTTCACCCCTGCGATCTGGGCCGGGATCACCGTCATCAGAACGGTAGAAAGCAACGGATAGCGTCCACCCGGAATGTAGCAGCCGACCGACTCCAGGGGCGTGACGATTTGGCCCACAGTAATTCCCAGCCTGGTTCGGGTCCACGAGCGAGGTTTCTGCATTTCGCAAAAGCGCCGAATGTTGTCAGCCGATTGCGTTATGGATTTCCGGAGAGGAGCAGGCAACGCTCGTCGCGCACTAGCGAGTTCCTGGTTCGAGACCCTTAAGGGGTCTTGGGGGCGCAATCCATCCCACTGCTCGGCAAAGCGTCTCAGCGCCGAATCCCCATTTTGGCGCACTTCATTCACAATGCGTTGTGCCTGGTTCTCGGCAGGGCCAACCTGCTGTCCGCGCGCAGCGACGCGCTCGATCATTTCGGAAGCTTCAGATCCGGACAGCATCCGCATCACAGGACCACCTTGTTCAAGGGATATTCAACAATGCCTTCGGCGCGAGCTTCCTTGAGGCGAGGAATTACATCCCAGGCTGCGCTCTCATCTATGATGGTGTTCACCGCCACCCAATCGTCGTCGCTCAGATGGGAGATCGTAGGCTTCTGCAGCGCTGGCAACACATGAGGCCAACCCGGTCCTGGGCTTCCATCGCGCCCTGCAGCATGAGAGCCAGATTTTCGATCTTGCGGCGCTTTTCCCGATCTGCGTAAGAGCACTTATTGGCGATCAGTTGCGTATTCGACTGCAGAACGGTTTCCAGGATACGTAACCGATTCGCCTTCAGTGAGCTTCCGGTTTCCGTAACTTCCACGATCGCATCGGCCAGCATGGGCGGCTTCACTTCGGTTGCGCCCCAGGAAAACTCGACACGCACATCCACATTCTTTTTCTGAAAGTAATCCCGCGTGACCTTCACCAGTTCGGTGGCGATGATGCACCCGGAGAGATCCTCTGCGCTTTGCGCTGGTGAGTCTTCGGGCACGGCGAGGACCCAGCGAACCTTGCCGCGGCTTCGCTTGGCGTAGATCAAATCGCTGACTGTGGCCACTTCCAAACCGCTCTCGATCACCCAATCGAGACCCGTGAGGCCGGCGTCGATGGCACCATGCTCGACGTAGCGCGCCATCTCTTGCGCTCGGATCAGCATGCAATCGATCTCCGGGTCCGCCGTAGTAGCAAAATACGAGCGGCCGTTGGTATAGGCGGGGAGTCCGGCCCGGGCGAACAACTGCAGCGTGGCCTCCTGCAGGCTGCCTTTCGGGATTCCGATCCGTAGCTTCATCGCGACTCCCTCGAAGCAACGGGCTCGGTTGTTGGTACTGGAAGCAGTTCAGTGAAGCAGGAGCGCGTTCCGCGATGGCAAACTACTCCTGCACCTTCCACTTCCACGCGGAGCAGAAGGGTGTCACGGTCACAATCGGTGCATGCAGAAATCACTCGCAAACGGTTGCCGGAGCTCTCGCCCTTGGTCCAGAGCGTGTTGCGCGTGCGGCTGAAAAACGTGACGTAGCCGTTCTGCAGCGTCAGGTCCAGTGCCTCGCGATTCATGAAACCCACCATGAGAACATCTCCGTTCTGCGAGTCCTGAACGATGGCCGGAAGCAAACCGCTCATCTTGTCGAAATCAAGTTCGTTGATCAATGGTCCCCCGGAAAAGAAAAAGCCCGCTGAGCATTTCGCTTCAGCGGGCCTGATTTCCTGATAAGTGCTTGGCTATGAACTCTGCAATCTCAGGTGGACTCCCGCCGACGCGCCATGGGCGTGATGATGATGATTGCCGTGATGACGGTGAGATTGCATCGCATTCAGATTACGGTTGCACGCGCGGAACCGTCAACAAATTTCAGCGCCACCGTGCAATCGTTTTTTGGATAGGTCTAATCGCAAATGTGAATTCAATGGTCGCTTCGCTTAACGGCCACTTCAAGACATTTACGATCCCGCCGAGTCAGGCTTGATTGCGGCCGCCTTGTCGCCGTGATAAACAACCACCAGCGGCTTGCCTCCGTTGGGGTAATGCACTGTCTTTTCGTCGGAACTGCTGCCGGCATCGGGTCGGCCCATCCCGATAGCGAAAACCGCCTGCATTTCGTTCATGCCCGGCTTTACCTGGTGTTGTTCCACCGCCTGCCAGACATCTGCGGGCCAGTGCTTATACAACTGATGCGGATCCTCGATATAGAACATCTCATCCGAATAGATCTTGTATTCGCCGTCCGCTTCGTAGCCGATCGGTACCGCATAGTTCTTGCCATCCTTCTGGAACACAGCCATGACCTGGCGTTTTTGCGCACCCGTCGGCGCAGTCGCCGTCACAACATCGGTGATGGATACCTTTTCGATGGGTCCGAGCAGTCCTGCGTCATGTCCGAATTGGACGCGCTTGCTTGCCGGGTCGTACGGATAATAGGTGTAGCGATAGCCCTCTTTAACCCACTCCGGTTGCTGCGTCAATTGTCGCGCTGTTTTGAGATCGTAGGGATAGAGCTTCTTCGGACTGACGTAATAATCGGGATTCGAATATCCGACGTTGCGGGCCTGGTGCTGTTTCTCGACCGCGACGCGGTCCTGGTGGCGCTGGTACAAAATGTATCCCGCGCGAGCAGTAGCGATCGCCAGCAAAAACCAAAGCGCCAGCCGGATTCTTTGTTTGGTTTCGGAGCTCAACATGCAGTGAATTTATCAGACGACGTCCGACTCAGCCCAGGCTCAGCGTATCCGTTGTACACTGAAGCCAGGAGCCAGTGAAATGCCGGTCACGGAACAAGATGTCCTGAGTGCCTTAAAGAGTTGCTACGATCCGGAGATCCCGGTCAACATCGTGGATCTCGGTTTGATCTACAAAGTGGACTTCACCCCTGCCGAGACTGAAAAGCAAGACGTGTCGGTGGACATGACCCTGACGGCCCAGGGATGCCCTGAGCATGTCAACATCAGCATGCAGGTAAAATCGCGTCTGGAACAGTTGCCGGGAATTCGCAACGTTGCGGTGAACGTGGTCTGGACTCCACCGTGGACACCTGAGCGCCTCAGTCCTGAGGCCCGCAAGCAGCTGGGAATGGAGTAGGGATTCTACACATCAGCCGCCGATTTCATCCCAGGCATCCGCGGCACTGCGACCGGCAGCTTCGCTAATGCGCTTGCCCGCTTTGCCAGCCATTTCCATCACCTGCATGCCCCTGTCGAAATAATCCGGCAATGCCTTGCGCACTTGCTCAAACTTTTCAGGATACTCGGAGGCGAGGACGGCCAGGCCTGCCCCCGTAGCCAAAACTCCTGCCGCATAGCGCTTCTTCATAAACAAGAGCGCCCCTCCTGTAATGCACCCGAGTACGGCCGCCTTTTTCCAGCTATCCATCTGAACCCCCAGGATAATGTTCTGCCTGCGATTTTACTCCAGAGCTGAACTATTCAGCAGCAGTCAGAAAGGCTGGCTCGGCGCAGCCGGCAACCTGTATACTCCCTGCTTTCGTGCCATGGAGAAACGGATGTCCTTGTCAGGATCGCGTAATTTTAAGCTTATTGTTGCGTTCTTTTTTTTGGCTACAGCCCTCTTCGCAGAAACCAAACCTCGTGCGCGAGATTTGGGAGTTCCCTTCGACGGCACACCAGGCAATTACAACGCCATCACCGACGTCAAAGGGGTGGAAGTCGGACATGCGACTTTGATTGCAGGGGAAGGCAAGCTTGAGATTGGAAAAGGCCCAGTCCGCACCGGGGTTACTGCCATCCATCCGCGCGGTAAAAATTCCAATGACGCGGTGTTTGCCGCCTGGTTCACTCTGAACGGCAATGGCGAGATGACCGGGACCACATGGGTCGACGATTCCGGTTTCCTGAACGGCCCCGTCATGATTACAAATACCCACAGTGTGGGAGTAGTGCGCGATGCCGTGATTGCGTGGAAGGTCAAACATGGTACGCCAGATATGGAAGGGTACTGGTGGTCTTTGCCCGTGGTAGCCGAGACATGGGACGGCTATCTCAACGACATCAATGGATTCCACGTAAAGCCCGAAGACGCATTTCATGCCTTGGATACAGCGCATTCCGGCACGGTTGAGGAAGGCAACGTCGGCGGCGGAACGGGGATGATCTGCAACGAATTTAAAGGCGGCATCGGAACAAGTTCGCGCGTGCTCGACAGCAAGGCCGGCGGCTATACGGTTGGGGTGCTGGTGCAGTGCAATTACGGTTCACGTGAACAGCTTCGGATTGCGGGCGTCAACGTTGGGCGTGAGATTCCCGAACACACGATTTGGCAGAATGATGTGGGTTCTATCATCGTGGTACTTGCAACTGACGCCCCGCTGATTCCGACGCAACTCAAGCGCATCGCCAAGAAAATCTCTTTAGGACTGGGTCGTGACGGCAGTTATTCCGGCGACGGCTCCGGAGACATTTTCATCGCCTTCTCAACCGCTAACCCCGGCGCTGTGGGTACCAAGGGAGTCCATGAACTCACCATGCTGCCCAATGATTCGCTGGATCCTATTTTCCTGGCAACTGTCCAAGCTACCGAAGAGGCGGTTGTCAATGCCATGGTTGCAGCCGAGACTATGACCGGAATCAATAGCCACACGGTGATCGCGTTGCCCCACGAGCGGTTGCGGGAAGCGCTCAGGAAATATAACCGGCTGTTGAAGTGAGTTCGCGTTTGTGACGGGCACAGCAAGCGCCGTCTTCTCTCATCGGGAACCGAGCTGTGACGAAACTAGTTCTGGCCGCCCGCTCCGTTGCCGCGCCGAAAGTCTCCCGCTTCAATGCCGAATCTCTTCAGCATGGATTGCAGCGTGGTCCGCTTCAAGCCGAGGCGAACCGCTGCTCCCTCTGCGCCGGACAAGACTCCGTTTGTCTGACGCAACACATGGATAATATGTTCACGCTCCATCTCGCTGAGATCATCCGGGGGAGAGTCTGCCGTGGCCTCGAGTCCTGCGGGAGGAGCCGCCAGCACATTACCAGTGGTCAATATAATCATGCGCTCGATCATATTTTCCAGCTCACGAACGTTGCCCGGCCAGTTCCACTTCGTAAGAATCCGCATACTCTCGTCGGGAATTATGTCGATGTGTTTTCCCATTCGCCTCGCATGCTTTTCAACGAAATGCCGCACGAGAATGGCAATGTCCTCTCTGCGCTCCCGCAGGGCGGGTAGATGAATGGGAAAGACGTTCAGACGATAGTAAAGGTCTTCGCGAAATTTCTTATCGAGCACATCCTGCAGCAAATCGCGGTTCGTGGCGGAGATGATTCTGACATCTACCCGCAGCGTGTGAACACCGCCCAGGCGCTCGAACTCGCGATCCTGCAGGACGCGCAGCAACTTAGGCTGCAGTTCCTGAGGCAATTCCCCAATCTCATCCAAAAAGAGGGTACCCTTGTCGGCTAATTCGATGCGTCCGATTTTCCGGCTGACCGCACTCGTAAATGCCCCCTTCTCATGCCCAAATAATTCGCTTTCCAACAGTCCGGAGGGAACAGCAGCACAATTCAGCTTCACAAAGGTTTGGTCATGCCGCGTACTCAGCGAATGCAGCGAACGAGCCACCAGTTCCTTGCCCGTTCCCGTTTCACCGAGCAGCAGCACAGTGGAGTCGGTCGGAGCGACGATCCGCGCTTTCTTCAGAACCTCTCGCAGTGCGGGGCTTTCTCCAATAATGTGTTCAAATCCCAGCTCGGTTCGAATCTCCGTCTCAAGATATGACTTTTCTTGTTGTAAGCGATCTCTGGAATCTTGCAGGCGGTCCGCCAACTCGCGAATCTTCGCAATGTCCATGCAGGCGCCAGTTATTCCCACCACATTTCCAGCGCTGTCCAACAATGGCTCAATAGTCATATCAAAGACGAAGCCTTTGCCCTCATTGCGCACCGTGACTTCATCACGAACCGTGAGACCGGTGGTTAGAACCTGGCGCTTAAGGCTGGTAAGCTTCGCGGACTTTCTGGCGCCGACAATCTCTTCATCTGTTTTACCCAAGGCGTCAAATTGCCAGTACAGTTGCGGATTGTAGATCCACGTATAGCGCAGATCCTGGTCTTGATTGAATACAGTAATAGGAGAGTCCTTCAAGGCAACTCGAAAGCGTTCTTCGCTGTGACGCATCTCCTGCTCGGCTCGCCTACGCTCACTCATGTCGCGCAAAATTCCCTGCAGCCGCCCATCGGGCAATTGCTTTCCAGAAACCTCGCCGGGGAAGCAAGAGCCATCCTTGCGGCGGAATGTCCACTCGCTGCGAATCGTGGCGCCTTCCGCAAACCGGCTGAGCTCGGAAGCTATGCGTGCAACATCGGAAGGAGCGGTAACGTCGCAAATCGAGAGGTTTAATATTTCCTGCCGTGTGTAGCCGAGCATCTGAGCTCCGGCAGTGTTGACATCGACGTAGCGGCCTTGCGAGTCCGCCAGAAAGATGCCATCGCTGGCTTGCTCCACCAGGAGCCGGAAATGTTCTTCGCTCTTGCGCAACGCAGCTTCTGCTGCGGTGCGAGCCTTCTCCAGCCGCACTTGCTCGGTGACATCGCGCTGAATGCCCCAAGTGCGCACCAGGTTTCCGTTTTCGACGATGCCAATCAGGCTATTGCGGAAGATTTTGCGATTACCGTGAACATCGACTTCGTGCGACTCGCGATCCAGAACTCGAAATCCTGAGCGGACATATTCCTGTGTCATCTCAACATTACGCGGATCGCCCGGCAGAAGCATTGCGGTGATACGCTTTCCTAGCAGTTCATTCCCCGATGTGAAACCGTACATTCTCGCCATGGCGTCGTTGCATTCTGCGATGTAGGAGCCGTCTAGAATCCGCTGAATGAGTTCATCTTCAGGCAGATCAATGGGTAGGGGTGCATCCAACTCCTCCCGGAAAATACCTTCTGAGCTCTGGGCCACGAACAGGCGATAATCCTCTTCCCGGCGACGTAGTGCCTGTTCGGCTTTGAATCTTTCGCTGACATCGCGCGAGACTGCGATTACATAACTGCGGTCGAGTTCCACGTACTTCAGACTGGCTTCGACCGGATAGGTCGATCCATCCTTGCGCTTGTATAGCCCGCTTACCAGGACTGGCTGGCCGAGCTTCAGGTTCTCCAGCATTTGCTGGAACTCACCTTCGTGAACAGTGGCGCAAATGTCGGGTCCCTTCATGGAGACCAATTCGGCGTGGGTGTAGCCAAGATCGTGGCACGTTTTTTCATTCACATCGAGAATGCAATAAGTCCCAGGATCGATGACGAGCACGGAATCGTTTGAAGAATCGATTAGCCTTCGAAAGAGCCTTAGGTCCTGCTCTGACTGCTTCAGGTCCGTCATATCCTGCGATACGCAGGCAACACGATCGATGCCACGCTCGCCCTCGATGGGGAAATAGCTGATCAACAAGTCCCTTTCGCCTCGGACTGGATATTCATAGCGCAATTGGTACTGCACGGTTTTGCCGGCGAAGCATTCGTCAAGTTTCCCCTTCACGGAGCTTTCAAATACGCCGGGACTCAACACCTGGCGCAGATGATGGCCAATCACCTCTTCCCGTTTCATTCCGCGGTACTCTAGAAAGGCGTCGTTGGCGATCAGATACCGGTAATCTCGGCTGACGACAACAATCATCTCCTGCGAGCCCTGCACCGCCTTCTCGAATTCCTTTAGCCGTTGCGTTCGCCTGCGCAGGAGATCCCCGACGAAGCTCATCCCAATACCCAGCAAAACAAATGGCAGCACGCCTGTGATGCCCTGCATGCCGGAAGGCGCGATTGCATGGCGAGGCGCGAGAAACAAATACCGGGCAACGAGAGTGGAGACTAAGGTGAAAGAGATGCCCAGCCAAAAACCGTCAAACATTCCGACCAGCAGAATGATGGGGGCAAACAAAACAAACGATTCGGCGAAACCGAGAGGGGTGGGAAAGCTGTATGGAATCAACGCAGCGATAACCACGCCTGCGAGCGCGATCACTAATCTCCAAAACCTGCGTGCTAACAACTTTGCGGAGAGAGGACGGGCATTCCGTCGATCGGCAACACTCATAGCCAACCTTTCGAATTTTTATTCGGGCCAGGCTTGGCGTTGGCGTTGGAATTCCGTCAGCAGCGCCCAAGCCGCGCGGCACGCTCTTTCCGCATTGGGAGCGCCCGCCTTACGAGCTGATCACAAGGACCAGGCTTCAAAGCATTGTTGGGATGATGCGGGAACTTGCGAGGCGGGTCTGTGATTCGAATCACAACGCGAGGAACTTGTGCCGAAATGGAATGCAGCATAGTGCGGTACTAGCTAAGGCACTTGTGCAAGCCAGCCTCGGTCCACGTCCTCCAGTTGTTAACACTCCGAGACCCACCGCAGACCGCAGCTTCTTGGAGGTGACAGGCATCACTGACTGAGACATCGGTGAAACGCTACCCTGAGAGAAGAATTTCCCAAGGGAGGACTCATGGCTGAGCGACATTTTTCGCTAGAGATGATTGAAGATTTTCTTGGGCAAAAGCGGATCGCAATGATCGGCGTATCCCGAGATCCGAAACACTTCAGTATGAACTTATTTGAAGAACTCTGCCGCAGGGGCTACGACGTTGTTCCGGTGAACCCTGGAGCTCCGAGCATAAACGGCCGGCATTGCTTCCCGCGAGTGCAGGACATCCAGCCCCCTGTAAAAGCCGCGCTCCTGATGACCCCTCCTGAAATTACGGAGAGAATCATTGAGGATTGCTATGTGGCCGGTATCAAGCAGGTGTGGATGTACCGCGCTGTAGGCAAAGGCGCGGTGAGCATGAACGCAGTTGAGTTCTGCAGAGAGAAAGGGATGGAGGTAATACCGGGCCAGTGCCCATTGATGTTCCTTCCGGGTGCGGAGGGAGTTCACCGCTTGCATGGCTTCTTCCGGAAGATTACTGGGCGATATCCGCAGCATCGCATGGCAGCGTAGAAGACCGGCAAAAACAATCCCGAATCGCCGTGAGCGCGATTGGGTTTCCGGCCTTTGGTCGCGATTAGTCCTTCACTGCGCGATCGGTAATTTCCAATCCTTTGTCGATGATGGCAAAGGCCTCTCGGAGTTGCTCCTCGTTTATGCACAGAGGCGGATTGGTGTAGAAGGTGTTCCAACGCACCAGTGTGTAGAGCCCCTGCTCGCGGAAGAAGCGGCCCAGTGCGGCCATTTCTTCCGAGGTTCCGTTGAACGGAGCCATAGGCTGCCGCGTCTTTGGGCTGCGAACCAATTCGAAAATGCCAAATAATCCGATCGAGCGTACGTCGCCCACCGACGGATGCTTGGCCTTCATCTCGGCGCCAAGTTGCTTCATGACCTCGCCCATCTTTTTCGCATTCTCGATGAGGCGGTCCTCTTCATACACACGAATGGTCGCCAGCGCAGCCGCACACCCCATCGGATGGGAGTTGTAGGTTAATCCTCCATAGAACACTTTGTCCTGGAAGTGCTGGGCGATGTGGTGACGCATGCCGACTGCTCCCAATGGCAGATAGCTGGAAGTCAACCCTTTCGCCATGCAGATCAGGTCCGGAACGACTTTCCAATGGTCGATCGCGAACCACTCACCGGTTCGACCGAAGCCAGCCATCACTTCATCAGCAATCATCAGAATGCCGTATTTGTCGCACAGCTTGCGAACTCCTTGCATGTATCCCTCAGGTGGGATCAAGATGCCATTCGTGCCCACGACCGTCTCAAGGATGAATGCCGCGATGGTGTGCGGGCCTTCGAGCTGGATGGTCTCCTCGATCATGTCGAGCGAAGTTTCCGCGGAATCCCAGCCACGTTCAATTCCGTGATATGGATCGAGCACCCGCACAACTCCCGGAATGCCAGGCTCGGCAGCCCAACGCCGAGGATCTCCGGTCAGCGAGATGCTGCCGGCAGTCGCACCGTGGTAAGAACGATAGCGCGCCATGATCTTCTGGCGTCCGGTGAAGAAGCGAGCAATCTTGATGGCGTTCTCGTTGGCTTCAGCGCCGCCGTTAGTGAAAAAGAACGTGTCGATATCGCCGGGCGTGATCTCGGCCAGCTTGGCTCCCAGTCGCGCCCGAGGCTCTGTCGCCATAAACGGATTGGCATACGCTAAGGTCTGCGCTTGCTCGTAAATGGCCTGAATGACGCGCTCATCTCCGTGCCCGATGTTCACGGACATCAGTTGGCTATTGAAATCAATGAAGCGCTTTCCTTCCGGCGTCCAAAAGTGAATTCCCTTGGCTTTTGCAACGGGGATCGGGTCGACCTTGGATTGGGCCGACCATTCAAATAAGGTGTGTTTTTTGGTGAGATCGACAATTTCTTGTCCAGTCATCGACTTCTCAACTGTAGTAGTCGCCATAAATGCCTCTGAATTCGCCACGGATCTACACGGATACTCACGGATAAATCCAATCCGTGAAGATTCGTGTGAATCCGTGGCTGGATTTTTAGAACTTGCGGCTGTGCTCTTTTGCCCAGCGCTCAACAACAACTTTCTTATCCGTGTAGAACTCGATGGCGTCTCGTCCTTGCCCGTGGAGGTCGCCGAAGAAGCTGTTCTTCCAACCGCTAAACGGGAAATATGCCATCGGAGCGGCGACGCCGATGTTGATTCCGATATTGCCAGCGGGCGCTTCATACCGGAATCGCCGCGCGGCGGCACCGCTGGATGTAAATAGGGACGCCTGATTGCCGTAAGCACTGCGCTCCAAAAACGCGAGCGCCTCATCCATGTTGTCGGCGTGCACCAGGCTGAGCACCGGCCCGAATATTTCAGTATCGGTGATCTCGCTACTCGCAGGCACGTCGTCAAGAATGGTGGGCTTAACGAAATTGCCGGTCTCGTGCTTCGGCACTTTCGTGTTCCGGCCATCGAGAAGAACCTTGGCCCCTTGCTTTTCGCCGACTCCGATCAACTGCTCCACCCGTTCCTTGCTCTGCGGTGTAATCACCGGCCCCATCTGCACCCCGTCTTCGAGGCCGTTGCCAACTCGGAGGTTCCATGCAGCCTCCGCAATGGAGTCGCGAGAAGTCCTTTGTGCCTCTCCGATTGTTACGGCCACG
>QHVR01000307.1 GCA_003223595.1 Acidobacteriota bacterium | reverse complement strand
TTGCCTTTGATCACGCGTCCGGTCGTGCCGTCGAGAGAAATCCAATCACCCTCTTTGAAGATCTGACCCTTCACTCTCATCTGGCGTGCTTTCTCGTTGACATCGACATCGCCCGCCCCAGCGACGCAGCACTTACCCATGCCGCGAGTGACTACGGCCGCATGGCTGGTCATGCCGCCGCGGGACGTCAGAATGCCTTTCGCAACTTCCATGCCATGAATATCTTCCGGCGTCGTTTCGGCGCGCACCAGGATCACCGAAGCCTTGCCGTCCTTCTGAACCGCTTCCACGGCTGCGTCGGCGGTGAAGACGATCTGTCCAACGGCGGCGCCAGGTGAGGCCGGCAATCCGGTCGCCAGCACTTCGATTTTTGTGCTCTTCTCGTCGAGACGTGG
>QHVR01000308.1 GCA_003223595.1 Acidobacteriota bacterium | reverse complement strand
ATGCTGGCACAAGAGTCCGAGCTGGTGTCGGCCAACCTGCGCGAGGCACAAAAGCTAGTGGATCGCTGCATTTCTGACACCCGGACTTTGTCTCACCTTTTACATCCTCCTTTGCTGGACGAGGCAGGATTCGTCTCGGCAGCGAGGTGGTACGTGGAGGGGTTCGGACGACGCGGCGGCATCAGCACTAACCTTGAACTTCCCGAGCATCTAACCTGGCTGCCGCGCGGCGCCGAGACGGCGCTGTTCCGCATTCTGCAGCAGGCTCTCACCAATGTTCATCGACACTCCGGGAGCCGGGCCGTGGATGTGCGCGTCGTGGAGAGCGATGCCAAGGTGATTCTTGTCCTAAAGGATTACGGCATGGGAGTGCCCCGGGAAATCCTGTATCGCTTCTGGAAAAACGGGAAATACTGGGGTCGGACTGGCCGGCATTGGCGAGCGACTGAAAGAACTCGGAGGCTTTCTCGAAATCGAATCCAGCCTGGATGGAACGCTTCTGCGTGCGACCATTCCATTTCCGTCCGCCGCAACGCAGCAGCGCGAGGTGAGGAACCAGTTCTTGTGCAAGACGAAGCTCCGCATGCGCTCCCCCTGGATTAGAGGTAATCGGCCTGAACTGCTGTCCAGCGCATTAGAATAGAACTGACAAGAACAGTGTGCGAATTATGGCCGATCCTCTCTACCTGAGCCTGTGGTTTCCGGACTTCAACGGGCCAGCCATGGTGCTTCACATCAACGCGGTGCTGCAGCAGTTCCCGTTTTCCGAGCAGCGACCGGGAGTTACGTATGTGGCCATGCAACCAGTTTCCTGGAATGAAGCCAGCATTCTGGAACAACGCTATTCACCGGGGATTCCGCCGGAACAGGCCATGGTCGTCGCGGCCGATTTGATTCATGACGACTACGCATATATTTTCGAAGCCTACTGGGATCTTTGGACACCGAACGAACAGGGAGAATGGCTTCTGGTACCCAGCCTGGTGACGTTCACGGCACAGGGGGAGGAATTTGAAGAAGGCGCGGAAGAAGAGACCGGGCATATTCAAATCGACTTCGGCCTCGATTCCCTTTTTGTGCAGGAGCAGGTCAAACTCACCGAAGAGACGCAGGCAAGAATCCGGGAGAATGTTCTGCGGCTGCTGGAGTTCACGAAGAAAATCGAAATGAAGACGCGGGCGACATCGCGCCGCCTCTGGTCTGAATCGGACGAGAGCTTACCGCAAAAGCTTATTGCCAGGCTGCAGAAAGTGCAGTGAACACCCGGGCTCGAAGTCTCTGAATCTCTGTCCGGCTGTTTTCTAATAACGCAAGACTATGGTCGTATCGGTGACACGCTTGCGAGTTCGCTGCTGGCGGCACATACCGGGATTCATGTGGTACACCTTCGCTTCGCAGCGTCAGGTTGTGCGCGCCGCCGGATTCTGCGGTGGACGCCTGCTGATCGATACTCGCCGGACGTTCTGGACTCTCACAGGATGGGAAGATGAACGCGCCATGAAGTCATTTCGAGGCGCCGGAGCTCACGCCCGCGTTATGCCGCGACTGTTTGACTGGTGCGACGAAGCCGCGTATGCGCACTGGACCGTTTCCGATGGCGATCTTCCCGACTGGCTACAAGCTTATGAGCATTTGTCCGGCGAAGGCCGGCTCTCGCGAGTCGCTCATCCGTCGAACGATCACCTTGAGAGACGCTTCTCCAAACCTCGTCTCCAGCCGTTAATTGGACAGGATATAAGTCCGGTCTCGGGCAAAAAAGTGGCGGCTTGAGCACGAACGCTCAAGCCGCGTGGGGGTCCAGTATCGGAGTGGTTACTTTGTGCGTCCGCCCTCGACTTTGAGATTCTCAGCCGCCGCAGCTTGCGCCGCTGCCAATCGGGCGGTGAGTACGCGGAACGGTGAGCACGAGACATAGTTCAGACCTGTGCGGTAGCAGAATTCGACCGAGGAAGGTTCGCCGCCGTGCTCTCCGCAGATCCCGACCTTCAGGTTGGAACGAGTCTTGCGCCCGCGTTCAGTCGCCATCTTGACCAACTGTCCGACGCCTTCCTGATCGAGGGCGGCGAACGGATCCTGCTTCAAGATGCCTTCGGCAAGGTATGTGGGCAGCACCTTGTTTACGTCGTCGCGCGAGAAACCGAACGTGGTCTGCGTGAGGTCATTGGTGCCGAACGAGAAGAACTCCGCTTCTTTCGCGATCTCGTCGGCAACCAGGGCAGCACGAGGCAATTCGATCATCGTGCCGACCATGTAGTCGACCTTCATGCCCTTCTCTTTGAAGACCTCTTCGGCCACGCGTCGCACGATGGCTCCCTGGTTCGCCATTTCCTTCAACGTGGCGACCAGCGGAATCATGACTTCCGGAAGCACTTTGATTCCCTTCTTCGTGCAATCCACCGCGGCTTCAAAGATGGCGCGAGCTTGCATCTCAGTGATCTCCGGATAAGTGATGCCGAGACGGCAGCCCCGATGCCCGAGCATCGGGTTGAACTCGTGCAACTGCTCCACACGGGCCAGCAGCGCAGGCAAAGCCTTCTTCAGATCGCCAACGCCCTTGATGCTGTAATCTTTGTACTTCTTTAGCAGTTCGCTCTTTTGTTTTGTGCTCATGGCAGAGAGCGTTGCAATGTCCACCATCAACTCTTCGCGGCGGGGCAGGAACTCGTGCAGCGGCGGATCCAAAGTCCGGATCGTAACCGGCAGACCGTCCATTGCCTTGAAGACCCCGGCAAAATCATTGCGCTGCAGGGGGAGAAGCTTCTTCAACGCAGCCCGGCGATCCTTTTCGTTGTCTGCCAGAATCATCGCGCGCAT
>QHVR01000306.1 GCA_003223595.1 Acidobacteriota bacterium | reverse complement strand
CCGCCTACGATTGTTTTTATGACGGACTTCGGGGTCATGGACGATTCGGTGGCGATCTGCCGCGGGGTGATGTACGGCCTCATGCCCAGTGTGCGGATTGTGGATCTAACGCACCAGGTGACTCCATATTCGATTCTCGACGGTGCGCGCTTTCTTTTTGGCGCGACCCCTTACTTCCCTCCGGGCACAGTATTTGTTGTGGTCGTCGATCCCGGGGTGGGAAGCACGCGCAAGGCGATCGTGGCGCGGTCCAAGCGTGGAGAATTCTTTGTGCTTCCGGACAATGGCTTGCTCACGCTAGTCGAGCAGCGCGACGGCATCGACTCGGTCAGGGAAATTACGAATCCAGACTGGATGATCGGAAGCAAGTTGTCTTCGACATTTCATGGACGCGATATTTTTTCCCCGGTCGGCGCGCACATGGCACGCGGCGATGATTGGAGCAAAGTGGGACCAGAGATGCCTGTGAAGGATCTGGTGCGCCTGGACGTGAAGAGCGCGCAAGTTGACGATCAGGGCCTGACCGGAATGGTCATCGCGACCGACGGGCCGTATGGCAATCTCGTGACCAACGTCAACGGCGAAGACTTCTTGAAACTCGGCTACCAACGCGGACAGGATGTTCCGGTCAAGGTCGGCGATAAGGATCTCACGATGAAGTTTGTGAAGACGTTCAGTGACGTGCCCCTGAATCAACCGTTACTCTACATCGATTCACGAGGACGGCTTGGGCTGGCCGTGAATCAGAACAGCTTCGCGGCAACTTACGGCATTAAGCCGCCCGTGGTACTCACGATTCCTCGGGCGCACTGAACGAGTTTGGATAACAGCAGTTCGGTCAGCAGAAGATTACAGGGGGCGTTCTTATGAAGTACTCCGCTCGGTACTTGATTCGCAGAAGTGTCCTGATTGGTTTGTTCATGATGCCGGCTCTGGTGTTCGCGCAGAGTTTCCGGGGATCGATTCGCGGGAAGGTGGTTGATCCGAATGGCGGCTTAGTAGCCGGTGCGAAGGTCAGCACTAAAAGCGTTGAGACAGGACTAACCCGCGAGGCCGCCACCAACGATGAAGGAACCTATGTCCTGGCCGAGTTGCCGGCGGGCAGGTATACGGTGACGGTTACGGCGAGCGGATTTGATCCAGTCGCCCAAAACGTTGTGGTCAACATTGGTCTCGACACCACCGCGGATTTCAACATGCTGAAGCTGCAGCAGCAGCACGAGGTGATTACCGTTTCCGAGGCAGCTCCGCTGATCGAGACCAGTCGGGACGTGCTGGGAGAAGTGGTCGACCAGCGACTGGTGGCGGATCTCCCACTGAATGGGCGCGACTTCGGCAAGCTCGTTGCGCTGGTGCCAGGGGCAACGGTAGAGCCCTCCGGCGTGGCCGCCATTCAGAGCGGGTTCGGACAATTCTCCATCAACGGCAATCGCGACCGCTCAAACAATTACACGGTTGATGGCACCGACAACAACGATCCCTTCTTCAATAACTCCGCCTTCAATCAGACGGGGATTGGGGGCGCGCCGGCGTCGCTGCTGCCGATCGATTCGATACAGGAATTCAATCTGCAGGCGAACTTTGCTCCCGAGTACGGCCGCAATAGCGGCTCGGTCGTTAACATCCTGACCAAGTCCGGCAGCAACCGGCTGCACGGGAGCGCTTTCGAATTTCTGCGAAACAGCGCGATGGACGCGCGGAATTATTTCAACCGGGCGGTGGATTCCGCGGGCGCTGCGGTGAAGAAGACAGCGTTTCGCAATAACAATTTTGGAGCGTCATTGGGCGGTCCTATCATCAGGGACCGGACATTCTTCTTCGGAGCGTATGAAGGACAGCGCGAACGCGTGGGTTCGGATTTCACTTTCCTTGTGCCAACCCAGGCGCAGATCGCGGGGGCACAGGCTTTGGTCCAGAGCAACGGCCTGGCCCCGAATCCGGCATTGACTAACATTCTGGGTCTATATCAAGCACTGCCGGGCTATAACGGGTCCTCCGGAACGATTGGCGGAACCGATCTCGACAAAAACGATGTGGACAGCTTCATCGTGAAGATCGATCACCAGCTTACTTCGTCTGAATCTCTGACGGGACGTTATGCCCTGGCGCGCAGCCAGCAAGTGTTTCCGCTGGGCGGCCTGGGATTTGGTGCGGGATCGCGGCTGCCGCAATTCGCCCAGACTTCGCCCACGCGGGTGCAACTAGTTTCCGCCAGCCTGTTGTCGACTTTGAGTTCGACCAAGATCAACGAAGTGCGGTTCGGCTACAGCCGCTACCGAACGTCGTTCTCGGGACTCGACGGCAACTCCGATCCTGCAAGCTTTGGAACCAGTGCATCGCCGTTCAATCTGGGTTCCGGCAAATTGGGGCTGCCCGAGATTGATTTCGGCGGAGTGTTCGAGAACCTCGGTGCAAGCGGCTTCAGCATTCCTCGCGGCCGCGTGAGCCAGAGCTACCAGATCCTGGACAACTTCACGCTGCTCAAAGGGCGGCACACCATCAAGTTCGGTGGAGAATATCGACGAGCAACGATCAACAGCTTCAACGATAACCTGGAGCGCGGCATCTTTGCGTTCTTCGGCG
>QHVR01000304.1 GCA_003223595.1 Acidobacteriota bacterium | reverse complement strand
TTGTCGTCTGGTAGCCTCTCCCTTGTTTGCGAAAGAACTTCAGCACGTCGGGATCGAGACGCAACGTGATCTGCTCTTTCGTGCCCGGCCAGACAATGGCATTCGCAAAGAAGTCGGGACCGAGTTTTGGGATATCAGAAAAATCGATGTCTTCGTCCCCCAAGGCGTCAATACGCTTCCAGTCCGTTCTGGATTGCCTATTCATATTCTTGCCGCTCTTCATGATCTGCCTTTCTCAGCGAGATGATGCGAATTATGTTGTCACCACGTTCCGCAAAAATTATGGCCACGGTGCGGCCGCGAATCATTCCGATTCCTTTCCAACGCCTCTCCGCGTAATCGTGCCGTACATCCGGGGTGGTAATGATCACTCCAGTAAACATTTGTTCAGCGTCTGCGAAGTCGAAACCGTGCTTCCGAATATTGGCGTGGTTCTTGGCCTCATCCCACTCAAAAGTCATTGTAACTCCAGATGTAACTACAAACAAAGTGCCAATGTGCATTCTTATTCTCATGGCTCGTCAACGTTGAAATCGGTGATGGATGTCACTAGCGGACGAAGTCACTTGTGGATTTCTGAAGACAGTGGTTGCCGCCGCAGCCTGATGCTGATTAGCAACAGCTAGCTGCCCAATGCTCCCACTGAGCGAAATGGCGCAAAATCCGTCGATCCCAGTTGTTACACTAGTAGGTTCTTCCCGCTACGCACAGTGGATGTACGACTGGGAGCACCGGCTCACCTCGGTGGACAATAATCGTGTGGTGCGTCCGCTGGAGTGGGGCCTGGACTGGACGCACCAGTGGCCTTGCCGCAACGGGTATGCTCCCGGCTACGCCGCGCAGAATCCCGAAAAATTCATTCTGGATTACAACCGCCGCATTGTCGCGGCGAGCGATGAGTTCTATTCCTACCAGCGGCCCGCCGACTTTCGCCTGGAGAAAGATGAAGTAAAGGTCTA
>QHVR01000305.1 GCA_003223595.1 Acidobacteriota bacterium | reverse complement strand
AGCGCGTGAGAACGCCACACACTCGGATCAGAGCAATTTGGCTGACAACGTTCTGGTTGCGCCAAGGTCCATCCCGCACCAGATTCGCATGATCGATGGCGTTGAGGCTCCACCGCAGTTGACCTACAACATGATCGAGAGCGTTGACGACGCCGCGGGCAATGGCTCGCGGCTAAGCATCTGGGGGGCAATCAATCAGTCGCTAAGTCATGTCGCTGCGCCTCCTGCACCCGCCGTCGCCAGCAAACCCGCATTTCGCACGTCCAGCATGCTGCAGGGAAGCCTCGTTCGGCGAGTTGACCCTGTGTATCCACCTTTGGCGAGGTCCGCACGTATCCAGGGGCAGGTTGTCTTAGCGGCAATCATCAGCAAAGCGGGAACCATCCAGCATCTGCAGGTTCTTTCAGGACACCCGATGCTGGTGAACGCCGCCCTGGAAGCCGTGAGCCAATGGCGCTATCGGCCGTATGTGCTCAACGGCGAGGTCATTGAGGTGGAGACGCAGGTCACGGTGAACTTCAAGCTGAACTAGAGGAGTGGATGCACTTCATCATTCTGCGTTTTCCCCCCTGATCCTCTGTGCCCTCTGTGGTTAAGGTCTTTGATTTGGAGTTTGGGGTTCGAGCGGGAGTAGCCCGTGCGTAACTTCGAGGTGCCGAGCGTTCCCGCTATAATCGCGAAAGTGGCTACAGCAGAAATCCTGAGCAGAGCGGCGACGCGTCCCACATGGGCGGACGTCTCTCTCGCCACCCTGCGGCAAAATTTCCGAACCGTGCAGAAGCATGTTGGAGCGGCGGTGACCGTCTGCGCGGTGGTGAAGGCGGATGCCTACGGACATGGCGCCGTCGAATGTTCTCGCGCCCTGCAAGGAGAGGGAGCAAAGTGGCTGGGAGTTACCTCGCTGGACGAAGCCATTCCATTGCGCGATGCGGGCATTCAATCGAACATCCTGCTCATGACGGGCTTTTGGCGGGGCGAAGAGGCCGAGATTATTCGCCTGCAGCTCACGCCGACGGTGTGGGAACTGTGGCAGGTTGAGTCGCTCGACAAGGCCGCGGCCGGCCTGGGCGTTAGCAGACATCCGGTGCACCTGAAAGTGGATACCGGGATGGGGCGGCTGGGCGTTGCGGTGGAGCAGTTGCCAGCGGTTCTGCGAGCGTTGAGCGCAGCCAAGCATCTCCGACTGGAAGGACTCTCGACGCATCTCGCTTCTTCGGAGATTATGGATGCTCCATCGGTTGCGGAGCAGGAGAGAAATTTCGAGGCTGCGCGGAAT
>QHVR01000303.1 GCA_003223595.1 Acidobacteriota bacterium | reverse complement strand
GGATTTCACTTCTCCTGGCGCTCGATTCCCCAATCCATGAGATCGGGGAGCAACTCTTCTGGGTACACATGACCCAGCATGAGATTCTTATGCTGGTTTCCGCGCCCCTGCTGGTGCTCAGCCGTCCCCTGATTCCCTTCTTGTACGCATTCTCGCCCTCAGCGCGGCAACGTCTGGCGGTAATCAGCCACACGCGTGCGTTTAGCGCAGTGTGGCGTTCGGTTTCCGCACCCGTATCTGCTTGGTTGATTTCAGCACTCGCACTCTGGCTGTGGCATGCTCCCTGGCTTTTCGCAAGAGCGATCGAAAATGACTGGATTCACGGGGCGCAGCACGCAACTTTTTTCGTGACCGCGCTCCTGTTTTGGTGGCCCTTGGCCAATGGCGCACCTGTGATGGGTTATGGCGGAGCGCTCGTGTACGTTTTCACCACGGCGGTGCACACCAGCATTCTGGGCGCTTTACTCACCTTCGCCCGCACGCCGTGGTATGCACCGTACGTGAACACGGCGCCGCTATGGAATCTGACGGCTCTCGAAGATCAACAACTCGGAGGCCTCATCATGTGGATCCCTGCAGGAACACTTCTACTTGCAGCTTTCCTCATTCTTCTCGTCAAATGGATGAAGCAGTCGCAAGAGCGCTGGCAATACACGCGCATGGCGCAACTTTCCGGTTTACCGGTTGGAAATGTGAAATGAGATCAGCACTTCTCATAACGGCGGCGATCGCCGCCCTGCTGTCAGCAGGCTGCGACAACCTGAGCGAGAGGCGGGTGAAGGACGCCGCGGTGTTGACCAACGGCGGCAACGCGCGCGTGGGTAGAGTGGAAATTCGCAAATACGGCTGTAATGCCTGCCATGAAATTTCGGGAGTTCCCGGAGCGCGTGGCCTGATTGGGCCTCCGCTCACGAACATCGCGGAACGCTACTACATCGCCGGCGAGTTGACGAACACGCCCGATAATCTGATGTCTTGGATTCAGCATCCGCACCAGATCGAGCCCCACACGTTGATGCCGGATATGGGAGTCAGTGAGCAGGACAGCCGCGACATCGCCGCTTATTTATATGCACAGAGATAATCGCCAGGAGATCACCATGCACGTAAACCATTGGCATCGAGCAATTGTTCTAGCGCTTTTCATTGCTGGCTCGGTCGTACTGTTTGCTCAGAATCCCTCGGATTGCTCCAAGGTTCCCGACCACAGCAAACTGAAAGCCGCATTGACTGGAGCGGTGAAAGAGGGCAAGGGTAAAAACGGTGGATTGGGTAATCAGGAGTGGGGCACGGTTGTGAATCGAGATGGCATTGTGTGCGCGGTGGTCTTTACGGGGCCCGATCGTGGCGCAGAATGGCCGGGCAGTCGTCTGATTTCCGCGGAAAAAGCCAACACCGCCAATGCATTCAGCACCGACAATTTCGCGCTCTCGACCGGGAATGTCTACTCCGCGGCGCAACCGGGCAATTCTCTGTACAGCATTGTGACCGGCCCGAACCCAAACACGGCGTTCGCGGGAGACCCGCAAAAATTCGGGCAGGCTGATGATCCTTTGGTCGGCAAGCCCATTGGTGGAGTGATCGTGTTCGGCGGAGGCCTCGCTCTATACGACAAATCCGGTCACATTGTCGGAGCTTTAGGCGTAAGCGGTGACACGTCGTGTGCCGACCATGTCGTGGCTTGGAAAACTCGCCACAGCCTTGGCCTCGACAATGTCCCCATGGGCGTTGCGCCCGGCCCGAGTGACAATCTCATCTTCGATATCCAGCAAGGTGCCAGCAGCAGCGGCTTTGGCCACCCCACCTGCAAAGGCGGCGAACCGAGCGAGGACATCATCAAGAAGTTGACTGACACGATGCCGGTGGGACCGCACCGCTAGCCTCAAGTGCGAGTCCGCTACTCACGCACCGCGATAATCAGTCTGTCCTCCGTGATGGCCGCGTCTCACGCCGCCACGTAATCGCTGTCCGATTCTCACGCCACGGAATGCCCACCCCGAGCTATTGAAACGTTTTACTATTGGGACTAGAGTGCCTAGCGTGAGGAAGTTTTTCTACTTCCTCACTCCTTAATGCAGGAGGAAAACTCCCCATGTCAGGGCACTTCTACGCGCGCATCCTCATTGCTTGTGTTTTCCTGAGCCTTGCAGCCCACGGGCAAACCATTTCAGTCGACGCCACGCCCAGCCACATGCGGAAGTCGTTCGTTCCCAATCAAGCCCTGGGTGCGGGAATCGACCGCATGAACCAGCAGTCGATCGATGAAACTTTCGTCAAGCCCGTGATCGACCGCGTCCTGGAAGCAGGATGGGGTCCAGTGAGCTATCGTCAGAACACGGAACTCTACACAGAAGCTTGGCACTGGAATCCCACCGGCACGTGGAGCGACCCCTCGGGCAAGGGATATTTTGTGGGCAGCTCAAATCCCACAGAAATGATCCGCTACAGTTACGGATATCCGCTGCCCCATCGCGGCGTCACCCGCGACGATGGGACCGAGACCGTCAGTTACTCGCGTCTGACGGATGGCGATTCGCATACGTACTGGAAAAGCAATCCCTATCTCTCTCACGAGTTCACCGGCGAAGATGACTCCAGGAATCCGCAATGGGTTTTCTTCGATTTGGCGAACGTTCAAAGCGTGGAAGCCATCCGCATCGCGTGGGGCGACCCCTACGCGCGCCAGTATGCCGTGCAATTCTTCACGGGGGAAGATCCAATCCGCGCGCCGACCAAAGGTGTCTGGCAGAACTTCCCATTCGGCCTCATCCAGGAGGGAAAGGGAGGAACCGCGACGATCCGCCTCGCTTCCTCCCCAGTTCCCGTTCGCTGGGTCCGCATCTGGATGACTCAGTCTTCCAACACGTGCGACGATCACGGAGCATCCGATCG